>NZ_MAIF01000063.1:0-4957 GCF_001729395.1 Methanosphaera sp. A6
CAGGAAGACCAAGAAAAACTAAGAAAACAGAAGACAAACCAAAAGACAAACCAAAAAAAGAAAAAACCAAACAACCAAATCCATTACTTGAAATTATGGATAATTTCAAAGATGACAAAAATACAGACACTGATAACGCCACAGATCACGAATTAAATGACTTAATATTATCTGATCCTATGGAAGATGTAGGATTAATAACACCAGAAGATTCAGATATTGAATTAATGTCAAATTCTGATTTAGATGTTGAAGAAATTATAAAAATAGATACAACAGACTCTGAAGAACTAGAACATGAATTAGAAAAAAGCAACGGCATAAGTGAAAAAGAACAAATGAAAGAAGACGTTGCTGAAATGGAGAAAAAAGAAACTAAATGTCCAGAATGTGGTTCTACAAAATTAATAAATGATCATGAACGTGGAGAAGTTGTTTGTGGAGCATGTGGTCTTGTAATAGATGATAACATAGTGGATATGGGTCCTGAATGGAGAGCTTTTGACCATGAACAAAGAGATAAAAGAACAAGAGTAGGAGCACCTATCACATACACAATTCACGATAAAGGTTTATCCACCATGATTGATTGGCGTAACAAAGACATCTATGGAAGAGATATACCTGCAAGAAACAGAGCTCAATGGTACAGACTAAGAAAATGGCAGAGAAAAATCAGAATCAGTGGTGCTACAGAAAGAAACCTTGCATTTGCATTAAGTGAACTTGATAGAGATTCTTCAAGATTAGGTCTTCCAAGATCTGTACGTGAATCAGCATCAGTTGTATATAGAAATGCTGTTGAAAATAAACTCATACGTGGAAGAAGTATTGAAGGAGTTGTAGCAGCTTCATTATATGCTGCATGTAGAAGATGTAAAGTTCCAAGAACACTTGATGAAATAGCTGATGTATCTCGTGTAAGTAAGAAAGAAGTTGGTAGAACATACAGATTCCTTACAAGAGAGTTACATATTAGATTACCACCAACATCCCCTATTGATTATGTCCCTAGATTTGCTAGTGAATTAAATCTATCAGGTGTTGTTCAGTCTAAAGCTATTGAAATTATTAATCAAGCAATGGATAATGGTCTTACAAGTGGAAGAGGACCTACTGGTGTTGCAGCTGCTGCATTATACATTGCAAGTGTGTTACTTGGTGAACGTAAAACACAACGTGATGTTGCAGATATTGCTGGTGTAACAGAAGTAACAATCAGAAACAGATACAAAGAATTAACAGAACAATTAGATATGGGTGTGAATTTATAAGGTTCACATCAATTCTTTTTTTATATAATTTCAACTATTTTTTAAAATATTAATTTAAAATAAGCATTTTTTCTAAAAAGAATAATAAAAAAAATAGAAAAGTGAATTTATTCTATTTAGAATGGTTTTAAAAATACCATGACTACATATATTAATACAAATACAATTACAATTCCAAATAGTATTTTTCTTTGTTTTGCAACTTGTTTTTGTTTTAATTGATATTGTTCTTGACATTTATCTGAACAAAATGATTCAGTTAGTGGTATTGGTTTTCCACATATTGCACAATGTCTATGAGCTTCAACTACCATATAAATATACCTCCTTTTTTTATTCAGTGATGAGTGTTCCAATTGGTTGTGTAATTGCTGTTTTAACATTTTCAGGAGTGTTACCATTTACAATTACTGTTTTTATTTTAGAACGTTTAATAATTTGAATTGCTGTTTTATCAATAAATTCATATGTTCCTGCTTTTGTATCATTATCAGATACTATTTCCATTAATTTATCAGCAGAAACTTCAGAAAACATTTGAGCATCATTATATTTATTAGGATCCTTATCATATAATCCATCTACACTAGTAGCATTTATTACTAAATCAGCACCAACATATTCTGCAAGAATACTTCCAACTGCATCTGTACTATGTGCAGGTTCTGTTCCACCCATTACAACAATTTTACCTGTAGCAGAAAATTCTAGTGCTTGTTGGAAATTTACAGGTATTGCTGGATAGGACACATCTTTTAGAGCTAGTTGTAATAATCTAGCATTTATTCTTGTAACTTGTATTCCTATTTCATCACATATGGATTCTGTTTCACCCATATCTCTAACTACACTTATGTAATCACGTGCTGGTCTTCCACCACCAACTACTATAAATATTTCATGATCTTCATTGATTTGTCTGATTATTTTAGCATAATCTTCAAATTTCTTATTATCATATTCTTTTAATAGGATTGATCCCCCAATTGTAATAACTATACGCATTCACTCGACTCCAAATAATATATTTATTTTTCCAAAAAAGTTTTTTTTGTAAATATCTTCAATTAATCTGAAAATAATAATTTAAAATAATTTACTATTAGTATAATTTATCTTCTAAATTATTGATATATTTATCTAATATAATCAAAATAATAAAATAAGATAAAAAACATAGATATATAATAATGTATAAAAACTTCTAGAAAATAGTCATATACATATAAAACAATTTTTTTACAACAATATAAGTGGATTATATTGTAATCTCCAAATTAGAAAGTAAAGGTTACGATAAAAATGAATATATAACAAAATATTATGGGAATGTATAAAAAAAACTTGAAATGACTCCCTCCCATATTTAATATATTCTTATTAATCCCAGATAATTATTCTAATCAATATTAATTAAATCACAACATTAATCAAAGAAGAGGATAAAATGAGTGATGTATCATCAAAAGAAATATATGAAGTAAAAAAGACTCTTAAAGAGTTAGAAGATAAAAAAGGTAGAGGAACAGAACTTGTAAGTGTTTATATACCACCTGAAAAACAGATAAGTGATGTTGCAAAACAGATGCGTGATGAACTTGGACAAAGTGCAAACATTAAAAGTAAACAAACAAGAAAAAATGTACAATCAGCTATTGAAGTAATTATTCAAAGATTAAAATTATTCCCAAAACCACCAGAAAAGGGACTTGTAATGTTTGTGGGAATGATTCCAAAAGGTGGACCTGGTACTGAGAAAATGGAAACATATGTATTCCAACCACCTGAAGCTGTTCAAACATACACATACCACTGTGATAGTCAGTTTTTTGTAGAACCTCTAAAACAAATTATTGAATATAAGGAAGTTTATGGTGTAGTAGTACTAGATCGTAAAGAATCTACAATTGCAACACTAAGAGGAAAAAGAATAGATATTATAAAACACTTAACTAGTGGTGTTCCAGGAAAACATAAAGCTGGAGGACAGTCACAAAGAAGATTTGACCGTGTGATTGAATTAGCTGCACATGAATTCCTTAAACGTATAGGAAGACACGTAGATGAAGCATTTCTTCCATTAAAAGATGAACTTAAGGGTGTTCTTATTGGTGGACCAGGCCATACTAAAAATGATTTTGTTGATGGAGAGTATATACACTATGAAATTCATGATAAAATAATCAACATTGTTGACACATCATACACTGGAGATTTTGGTATAAGAGAAGTTATTGATGAATCTGCAGATACACTTGATGAAATGGATATTATGCAAGAGAAGAAGTTCATGAGAAAATTCCTTACAGGACTTATATCTGAAAGTGGACTTTCAACTTATGGTGAAAAAGAAGTAAGACAAAATCTTCAAATGGGTGCTGTTGAAACATTACTCATATCTGAAAATCTTAAAAGTAAAAGACAAACCTACACTTGTCCTGCATGTAATACAGTAGATGTTATAACTACTAGACAACATCAAGAACCTCCAGAAAAAAGATGTCCTAAATGTAATGAAGTTATGAAAATAACTAAAACACAAGAAACTGCTGAAGAATTAATAGAATTGGCCGAAGAAGTTAAAACACATGTTGAAGTTATTTCTATAGAAACCGAAGAAGGAACTCAACTTGATAAGGCATTTGGTGGAATTGCTGGTATTTTAAGATATAAAGTAAAATAGATTTACTTTATTCTATTTTTTACAATTTTTTTTAATGAATCTTTAAGAAATTCATATTTATAAGATACTTTTTTATATTAAAACCTAAATTTTTCTATAAAAATCTAAAGAATCATTTTAACTAATTTTATTTTGAATAGTTCTAGATTATAATAAACTTAAATCAAAGGGCTAACTTAAGTATTATAGTTACTTACCTAATTATATAATAAATCATGAATTACTAGAGGTATTTATTTATCATAGCATTTAACATATTCTCATCTGTACAGAATCAATATCTTGAAACTCATCAATAAGAATATTTTTAAAACGAACATGTAATGCTATGTTTTGATTTTCATTTAATAATTCTAATGTTTTAATCTGTAATTGGTTGTAATCGAGGTAGTTATTTTCTTCAAGTAATTCAAAATTAAATCCAAATATTCTTGACTTATAGGATACTTATTTTTAATGTATTCTATTAATCCTGAAGTATCAACATTAAAAGTATGCTTTGTACCATTTTAATAAGAATTATACTCTTTCTGTTAGTACCCTTGTTTTTCCAGTTCCATGATCTGCAGGTATTAACTTTGAAGGTTGATTATACTCCACTGCTTGTCTGATTTTTATCTAGTTACATAATTATGTTAACCATCCACAAATTTTTTCTTAAATAGTTAATTCTATGTTAAGTCTAAATACTTAATACTAATAACTTGTAATGTGAATTTATTTTTCTTAGGCTATTATCATTATTATATTGAAATTTTTTTTAAAATTCCTTTTGAAAAAAAAGGTACAAATTACTTCTTTAATTCTCAAAAATATCAATAATTAAAATAGTAGTTTTATAAGAAATAGTTTAAATAAATAAGACTCTATTTAATAATTTGAAGAGACTTCACTTAATTTATTTAAAAAATAGAATATTTTCTACATGTCTTTTGTAATTTAATAAAATAATTCAAAAAATAATTCATAACTATTAAAATAAAAATCTAAAAATAAAAAT
>NZ_MAIF01000064.1:0-4829 GCF_001729395.1 Methanosphaera sp. A6
AAAAAAAGCAAAAAATCCATGAAAAAAAAAATAAAAAAAAAAAAATTCTTTAAAAAAAAATAATCAAGATCTGTTTTTAAAACATGAATCCCTATGAAAATAAAGATAAAATAAAGTCTGCTAAAGCACTAGTAACATATGTTTCTATAATTCCTGCAAAAAACAGTAACACAACACACAAAATTACAGATACGCCAACTGCCACTATTAAATTTTTTGATGTTATTAATTCTGCCTTAAATGTATGGTTTTTTGCTAAAATACCCCTAATACATCTAATAACAATGTGAGTTACCATGAATGATGTTGCAAGAGATAAAATCAATGCTGGAAGTTCTAAAATACCATGAGGAAGAACATATGCTAAAAAAACATGCAAAGGTATTACGGATGCTAAATATCCAATTAGTAAACTATTAAAAATCATTATTCCCGTTGACACGATTGAAAATAGAAATCCCCATAACATCATGATAATATTAACTTCCACATTATTGAAAAAAATACCCTTAAAAGTAATTCCCTCAACTGCTGTGGATTCTACCATCTTCTTAATAACATCCACAAAAATAGAATTTAATGAATCTGCAAAGAAGTAACCTGATAGTATAGATACTATAAAAATTATTAAAGATAATATGAAGTATGGCTTAATTAATCTACAATAATTAAGAGCATAATCCTTAGATATATATTTTTTAAAAATAACCATTAAAATCTCCCATATTTATTAAATTTAAAAAAATATTTATAATACCCTATTTATTAAAAATTCTATAATAATCACATTTACTAAAATACAACTAATCTAGAATAAAAAAAATACAATCGATAATATTTCTTTTTATATGTATAAAAAAAGGTAGATAAAAAATGTTATGTGAAGATTTAGAATATTTAATAATAAGTAAATATACATTAGTATCATTTAAAAATCAATTATCCTAAATGATGTCATATCAAATATATCCCATAACAATACTTTTGGTGCAAAAAGAGCATCCTTACTTTCTAATATATATTTAATAGTTTCATTAACTTCTAATGCTCCAAATATTGCAGGTGTTGTTCCTAGAACTTGTGGTTTTTTAGTACTTATACCTAGTAGATATTCTTTTGATTTATCAAGTGTTTTTCCATTAGATTTTAATTTAAATAATTCCTCATATGATGGAGTATCATTGGTAATTATAGTTAGTTGTCCCACAGTTGTTTCTACTGCACAATGAATAAATGCCATATTTTGTTTTCTTGCTTCCCTTGATATCATCACCCTAGTATATACATTATCTACAGCATCAATTACAATATCATTTCCTTTAAAGATTTGAGATATGTTTTCTGGAGTAATAGTAGTATCATATCCTGTAATATTTAAGTTAGGATTTATTTTTAATGATTCCTTTTTTGCTGTTTCTACTTTAGATTTATCTATTGTATCTAAATTACTTCTTATTTGACGATTTAAATTAGTTTTATCAAAAACATCTTGATCTACAATTGTTAAATTTTCAAAACCTGCCCTTACTAACTGTTCTATTACTGTTCCACCAAGTCCTCCACAACCTATTACTAAAACAGGTGTGTTTCTAATTTTTTCCTGTTGATTTTCTGTAAATATTTCTTTTTGTCTTGAAATCATTTGATTATATAATTCTGTCATAGATAATCTCCTTTTTTTACTAGATGATCTTATTTAATTATATACTATATTAAAAACTTAAAATATATAACAATTGTTATATTTTCTAATATAAAAAATATAATTAAAAACTAAAATACATTGAAAAAGAATAAAAAAGATATATAATGTACTATGTACATTTTATTGAAATTATTTTAACTTATATTCATTTTTAAATATAAGTGCCGGGGGCGGGATTCGAACCCGCGACCTCACGGTATCCCAGGTGAAAGTCAGAGCTCTGCTTAATACCCTATGAGCCGTGCGCTCTAACCAGCTGAGCCACCCCGGCGTGGCTGCTTATTATTAGTATATATCAAAAGTAATATAAATACTTTGTGGTATATGTAAATAAAAGAATATAAAAAGAGAATAAAAAACAAGTTTTAAAATTGAAAATACATATTTAATTTAAATAAATTAGAAAACAAAAAGAATAAAAAGTAAATGAACTTATTCTAAAATAAGTTTTAACCTTAAAAAATCAATAAAGAAAAAATAGATGGTTTTAGTAACCTACACTTGTAGTAAATCTTAGAGCAATACATATTAATGCAACAATAATTGTTCCAATTACTACTTGTTTAGGTGATAATTTAACTCCTGCTGTATCATCATTGAAATATCTTACTATACCTGCTCCACTAGCTGGTAAGGTTTTTTTGTCTTTACGTGCCATAGTTTTACCTCCAAATTTTTAATGTTAATTAGTTAAAATTATTATAATGATTATTATTTTAATTTATATTTTAAGATATATTAAATAATTTTGATTAAACTGCAAAAAAAATTTATTAAAAAGAAAGATTTTTATAAAAAAAGAAGTATGGAAGTTAATAATTATCCATATAAAATACAATTTAACACATAATTACGTATATTTTTTAAATATACTACTTTAACTTCCAAAAATAAGATTAATACCTAATTCTTATTTGCTTTTTCATGATCTTTAACCATTTTTATAGCACAGAAATCTCCACACATACTACACATCTCCTCATCAGATGTAGATGTACTTTCATAATACTTACGTGCAGTTTCTCCATCAATTGCCAATTCAAATTGTTTTTCCCAGTCAAAGTTATCCCTTGCAACAGCCATATCATATTCTCTTTTCATTGTACTTGGTATTTGTTTGGCTATATCAGATACTTCTGCAGCAATCTTTGAAGCTATAACACCCTGTTTTACATGTTCCTTATTTGGTATACACAGATGTTCTGCAGGTGTAACATAACATAAAAAGTCAGCCCCACTTGCACCTGCAATACTTGCACCTATTGCTGCTGTAATATGATCATAACCTGGTGCAACATCTGTTACTAAAGGTCCTAAAACATAGAATGGTGCATCTGAACATATGGTTTTTTGTATTTGCATATTTGCCTTTACTTGTGTTATAGGAACATGACCTGGTCCTTCAACCATCACTTGTACTCCAGCTTTTTGTGAACGTTTTACAAGTCTTCCTAGTGTTGTTAATTCTCTTATCTGTGCAATATCAGTTGCATCATGAATACAACCTGGTCTTAAACCATCACCTAGAGAGAGTGTTACATCATGTTCTTTACATATTTCTAGTAAATAATCATATTCTGCATATAATGGATTTTCTCTTTCATTATGCATGATCCATGCAGCTGTTAGAGCTCCACCCCTACTTACTATTCCCATTAATCTTTCTGAATCATCAACTGCTTTTATTGCATCTTGTGTAATCCCACAATGTACTGTTATAAAGTCAACACCTTCTTTTGCTTGATTTATTATTGTTTTAAAGATAATATCATCATCCATATCTACAATAATTTTATCTTGAGAAGTTGTTTCTACTCCTGCTTCATATATTGGAACTGTTCCTAGAGGTATATTTGTTTTGTCTCTTATTGCCTTTCTGATTTCATGTAATTTTGGTCCAGTACTTAAATCCATCACAGCATCTGCACCATATTTTAGTAGTATATCTAGTTTTTCTAGCTCTACATTAATATCTTCCATTTCTGTAGATGATCCTATATTTGCATTAATTTTTGTATGTAAATCTTTACCAATTCCAGTTGGAAGAGTATTATTATGCACATTTTTTGGTATAACTACTTTTCCAGAAGCTATATTTTTTCTTAATTTTTCAACATCTATATTTTCAGTTTTTGCTACATATTCCATTTCAGGAGTTATTTCTCCTTTTCTTGCATATTCTAATTGAGTCAATTAATACTCTCCTCTATAATTTTTTCTTATAAACAAAATCTTTTTTTATACTAATGGATTAGGTATATTGTTATTTTCCTGTGGATATTTATTTGTACTTAATGATTTACCAATCTTTTCTAGTCTTGTATCTAAAAATTTTCGTCCCATATCACTTACAGCATAGATTGGAACAGAACTTCCATAGTAGTATGGTTTTATCTTACTTGCATAGTCTCGTATATTTTTTGAAGCACAACTAGTTACAATATCTGCATATTTAAATACATCCTTTGTCTCATCCATAGAAATACCAGTTGTATGTGCCACAAATAGATACACATTAACATCAGATGGTAGATCATATTCTCTAATTTTTTTTATTAAAGGAGAAGGTAATATTGTAATAGCAATATTCTTATAACCTTCATTTATTGCTTTTTCTAAACCTTTTATAGGATTAAGTTGAGCTGTTTGTGCATCTAGAACATTTTCAATGCCTATTTTTTCCATTACTTCTGGAATTGGTGTTGTACTTACAAGTCCTGATGCTCTTCCACCTACACCTTGAACTATATCTGCATCAGTCATAAGCAATGTTCCTACCCCTTCACATGCCCCTACAACACAGTCTATATTTCCAACTTCAAGATTACTTCTAAGTATCTCTGATATTCCTACACTTAGCATATCAGACATTTTTATTTGTCTATTTTTTGTACACATTCCAAAGTCATCAATTCTAAATTGAATATTTTCTCTTACTAATTCAGGTGTGATTTCTTCTATATTTCTATATTTAGCAAAGATAGGACAATATTCAATAAGTGGTTTTTCCACATTACTAACTTTACCATTTTCTATTGTAACCCTTGTCTTACCTAATGCTTCTATTACATGTTTATCTCTAACCACACAAATCACCATATAAAATAAATATTAATTATTTATT
>NZ_MAIF01000065.1:0-21439 GCF_001729395.1 Methanosphaera sp. A6
ACTTTTATACTTATTCATTAATAAAAATTACTTTTATCTAATAAATAGAGTATATCATGTTTTTTTACTTTCTTATCTATTTTAAATAATTCTAATATTCTCATAGTAGTTTTAGATTATCTTTTATCAAAAAGTAATAGAATAAATTTATTAATTTAAAAAGAAATATAATAATAAGAATTTAATAACATGGTGGAATTATGTCTAAAAAATTAATTATTAAGATTCGTAAAGATGGCGTAGTTGAAGCTGAAACAAAAGGAATTAAAGGTCAAAAATGTGAGGATTATTTAAAAATTATAGAGGAATTAACTGATTCTAAAGTAGTTAAAAAAGAGTACACTCCAGAATACTATGAAAAAGAAATGAATACTCAGAATAAAGAATTCTTAAATAAAAATTATTAAATTCAGGTGATTTTATGAGTTTACATCTACAATCAGTTCCACGTTCATTGGGAAGTAGTGATCTTGATAAAATTGATGCGGCTGTTGATATAACAGAATTAGGCGATAAGGTAAATGGTGTTAGTTTCAAAGTTAAAACAAATGTTGATAACTTAGCAGGAATGGATGTAGTGTTTGATAACCCCAATAATTTTTTTGGTTTTAAAAATAAACAAAAACTAATGGAATTTAGAAATAAAGGGGAAATGTTATTTTATACACAGGGTGGTCAGAAAGTTGAAATTCTTTTTACAGGAAACTTCCCTAGAGAAGATACAATTAATTTTGTCAATGCAATATGTGCGGAATATACAAAAATTACAGGAGCTCCTATATTAAAAATTGATTCTTCAGAAAAAATAGAAGAAAAGAAAAAAGAACTTCCTAAATTTAAAATTTCTACTATTATGACTAATTCTTATGTAATAGAATCTATAATGAGAAGTAGTTTTTTAGGATTTGCTTCTCAAGAGGATTTAATGAAATTTAAAGGTAATGGTAAAATATTACTTAACAAAACAACTGAAGGAACATATGACATAATGTTTGTAGGAGATTTTAATAGAAAAGAAGCTAAGAGTTATATTCAAAACTTAACTGATGAATATAAGGAAGCTATTCAAGAAATAACATATAATAAAGTTATGGATAAAATCAAAAAAGAAAAATATGTGGTAGAATCAGAAGTAGTTGATAACAACAATTCTATAATATTAACTTTAAACATTGATTAATATTATTACTTCTCATACTAACTAAAAAAGGGCAAGAAAATGAATAATTTTGAGAAAGAAACATGTGATTTATTAAGGGCTCGATTTCCATATATTCACATAACAACTTATGAGGAAACTAGATTAATAAAGGAATTAACAAGAATTGTATCTACACCAGATTTAATTAATAGTGTAAGAAAGGTATATGTATGGAAATCCTCTGAGGGATTTAAAGACTCAAATGGGATGATACAGGAGGATACTTATGAGAAAATACAAGCATTGAATTTTGTTAGAAAATGTGAAGAAGATGCTTTATTTATATTCTTGGATTTCCATGTTTTCTGTAAAAATACTTCAGGTAACTTTGATGATACTGTTGTAAGATTTCTTAAAGATCTTATTCCTAACTTAAAACAAGCAAGAAATTTTAGAAATGTTATCTTTGTGTCACCAACATTCACATTACCTGATGATTTAAAAAAGGATATTACAGTTTTAGATTTTGATTTGCCAACATCAGATGAGATAGCATCTGTTCTTGATGGAATAATAAGGGATAATAGTGGTGGAAATTTAAAAGTAAATCTAAATCCAAAAGAAAAAGAAGAATTAGTTAAAGCAGCTGTAGGTTTAACATTACAAGAAGCTGAAAACGCATTTGCAAGAGCTATGGTTAATGACGGATGTTTAAATTCTGAGGATGTGGATATTGTTTTAAAGGAAAAAAGTCAAGTTATTAAAAAAAGTGATATTCTAGAATACATAGATTCAAAAGTAAAAATAGAAGATGTTGGTGGACTAGAAAATCTAAAGAAATGGTTATCAAAACGTGATAAATCATGGTTAGATTCAGCAAAAAAATATGGACTTCCTTCACCTAAAGGGGTGTTATTAACAGGTGTTCCTGGTTGTGGAAAGAGTTTAATAGCTAAATCTATAAGTTCAATGTGGCACTTACCTCTACTTAGATTTGATGTTTCAAAAGTATTTAACATGTATGTTGGAAATAGTGAATCAAATATGCGTGAAGCAATAAAAATGGCTGAAGCAATCTCACCATGTGTTCTCTGGATTGATGAAATAGAAAAGGGTTTTAGTGGACTTGGTGGTAGTGGAGATAGTGGTACAACAAGTCGTATATTTGGAACATTTCTTAGTTGGATGCAGGAAAAAACAAAACCAGTTTTTGTTGTAGCAACAGCAAACAATATAGATAGCCTACCTTCAGAAATGATGCGTAAAGGTAGATTTGATGAAATATTTTTTATTGATTTACCAACATTTAATGAAAGAAAACAGATATTTAAAGTACATTTGGAGTCTAGATTAACTTATCCTGAAGTAAGGGGAGATTTTGAAATTAATGATGAAACATTAAAACATCTTTCTAATATTACTGAAGGATTTGGTGGATCTGAATTGGAACAAATTGTTGTCATGGGATTATATGATGCATTTTCTGAAGATCGTAGCATAACATTAAATGACTTTGAAAATGCTGTTAAAAATACAGTACCTTTAAGTGTAACACAAGCAGAACAAATAATAAGTATACGTAATTGGGCTAATGTAAGAGCAGTAGCAGCAACAGCACAAGAAGATAGGATGGAGTATACACAAACATCAACAGATTCTAATAATCCAAAACCAGAAATTCCAACTCCTGATGATGAAATTAGTGATTCTAGAGGTGGAAGAACATTAGATTTCTAGTAATATCTCGGAGGTTATAGTGATTTTATGTTTTTAAGAGTAAATACTATTATTGAAAATACTATGGTGGAAGGACCGGGAAATAGAACTTCTATATTTGTACAAGGATGTTTAAAACATTGTATTGGATGTAATTCTCCCCAAACATGGGATTTAGATGGGGGTATTTTGTATGATGTTAAGAAGTTAGCTAAGAATATACTTAAAAATAAGGATATTGAAGGTGTTACATTTTCTGGTGGAGAACCATTTCTACAATCAAAGGCGTTAGGTGAATTAGCAGTAATATTACATGATAATGGTCTTTCTATTGTTACTTTTACAGGATATACTTATGATATTATTAGAAAAATTAATTGTAGCAATTGGAATAAGTTATTATCACAAACTGATATTTTAATATCTGGTTTTTTTAATCAAGATAAAATCACGTATAAAAAACCTTGGATTGGATCATTAAATCAGAAATATCATTTTTTAACAGATAAATACAGTTATTTAGAGAATAATTTAGATTCTATAGAAAATAAGATTGAAATTAGATTAAATAAAGATGGTTCTTTTGTTGTAAATGGTATGGGTAATAATAAAGAAATTAGAAAATTCTTTGAAAATATGATGTAGGTGTTATTATGAATAATTTTTGTCCAGAATGTGGAAGTGAACGTATTGAAAATTCAAAGTATTGTATAAATTGTGGATATAAATTTCCAGTAGAAAATAATCAATATTCAAATGAAGATAATTTTGAGCCAAATTATGATGTAGATTATAACAACAATTATAATGAAAATAACAACAATTTTAACTATAATGGAGATAATTCCCATGTGGATGATAATAGTATTTGTCCACATTGTAGTAGTCAACTGAATACTTATACAAAAACAGGCTTTATCTGGAGGAACTTATCATAATTGTCCAAATTGTGGTCTTGAATTTCGTGAAGATAATACTAATTTAACCCTTACAAATGCACATGAAGGTACAAGAGCTAGAAACAAGTATTTATATAAGAGTTTTACAATAGGTGAATGGCAAAATATATTCTCTGATAATTTATCAAATAGTGAAATAAATGAGATATATGAATATAAAAACAATGGTTTTTCATCTATAGATTGTCCATTATGTCATAATAGGCTTAATATTTATGAAAAAGATGGATTATTCTCAGATTCTATAATATTGATGTGTAATACTTGTAAAACATCATTTAAACAAGAAAATAATCTATATAAATTTATTAACACAGCTATTACCAATACTCCTTTATGGACTTATTATAATCAACCGTTAACAATGGAAGAGTGGGATAGGATTACAGAAGGTGGACTGTCAAATGGAGAAATAGAACAAGCACAAAAAGAAGAATTAGCAAGAATACGTGATAGTGATATTCAAGTATTTATGGATACTTTAAGTACTGATAATCCCATGTTACCACAAATTAATTCAGTAGACTTATTATTAAAGAAAAATGAACATCCAATACTTGAATTGGAAAATATAACTTTGCAAGAGCCTCGTGCTGTAAGGGTTAGTAGGGGAGGATATGGTGGAACATCAATTAGAATTGCAAAGGGAATTACTCTCCATACTGGTGGTACAAGAGGTAGAAGTGAATCACATGATGAGATAAGAAATATTGATAATGGAAAACTCTTAATTACAAATAAAAGAATCATGTTTTTAGGTTCTAATAGAACAACTAATATAGATATAAATAAGATAGTTTCAATTGAAGATTATCTTGATGGAATTAAAATTCAAAGATCAAATAAACAAAAACCTGAATACTTTATTGGCGTAGATAATAATTCTATTACAATAAATATTGAAGGTAGACAACATAATGTTCTATTTAATGGTGAAATGATACGAGAAATAATTATTGGTAGATTAAATTAGTTACGTGGTGATATTATTGTTTTATAATTGTCCTTTCTGTGGAAATAATCTAAATATGGATGAAGGTGGTATTTGTTCAAACTGTAATAATGAACTTGTTGTTATAAACAACAAGATTTATATAAAAAATCTCTATGAATCACTATATGCTATGAATGATTCAATTAACACAACAATGGAGGATGCTCAAACTACAAAGGAAGAAATAGAATTTTACTTAAATCATCCCTCTAGAATTTTCATGCTATCAAAATCGGAAAAACAAAAGATATTAAATGATATTAGTACTCAAAAAAAAGCTTTAGTTAATTTCACAGATTCATTATACGATATTGTAAATGATCCTATTCAAGTACAAGCTTTAAAATCAATGGATGATATTTTTGGTGATATGGAGACAAAATTAAACGATGCATTACTCATGGCTAGAGAACAGATGGTTATTACAACTCAATATGAATCATTAGTAAAGTCTGATGATTATAAAAATACCAATGCTGAATTTGAAGTAAGGGAATATCATGAAATTATAGATAACTTCTATAATGGTTTACTTGAAGAGGATATTGATGATTTTGAGGAAAGTAAACATGAATTAGATTGTAATCCACAATTACAAGATACATTTTTGAATAATGTTCTTGATACAGAAAAAGAATTAACATCAACTAAGGAAATTTTATTAAATGAGTTTACTACAGAAAAATTATACTATTTAAAACAGTATGATGATGTATGTGGGGATATTGAAGAAAAACTTCAAAGAACATACTCTAAAATGGATGAAATACTTGAAGTAATAGACAGAATTAAAACATATATAAATTCTCTTAAAAATAAAGAAGAAGTGGAAGATTCTAATTTATCACTAAATAATGGTAGAGTTCTTGATTTATAGAATTCTTTTAGCACTGATTAATGTAATATCTTCAAAAAATTGATGATATTTTTCTGTGATTTTAGCATTAAATCCATTGTTATTTAGATAATTTAATGTTTTTTCATTATCACTAAGGGATGATTGTACTAATTGAATTGTTCCATCTTCCTTTAAATATTTTGGTGCTTCTTCTAAAAAAGCATCAATAACTTTTCTTCCATCTACACCACCATCCCATGCTTTACTATAATCATCATCAACATCATGTTCTTCTTCTGTCACTGGAAGATATGGTGTGTTAAATAGTATTAAATCGTATTTATCATCTATTTTTTCAAATAAATTGCTTTCTATTACTTCAATGTTCTTTCTATTGTTTAATTTAATATTTTCTTTTGTACATTTAATAGCATGTGGATTAATATCAATAGATGTTACTTTTTCTGCATTTAATGATGCAGCAATACTAACAATTCCACATCCACAACCTACTTCTAGAACAGAATCGTTATTTTTAACAATAAGATTATCAATTAATAAAAAAGTGTCCTCTGCTGGAGGATATACTTCATCACATTCATTATACTTAATATTTTCATATTTCATAGATTTCCCTCTAATATTAATGATATTTCTTTTATTTGAGTTGGAGTTAGTTTAAATACTTTTTCTTCAAATAAGTCATTAGTAACATTACTTAATTTTTGTTTTAATACCTTTTTATCAACACCTAATTCATGTGCTGATTGAATTAATGCTTTTTTTGCTTTTTTATTTCTATGTTGGAATAAGGCTCGTATTGTATTATCTAATAGTTTATCAATTGGTTTGTTATTTTTAGGTATTAATTCTATTACTGCACTTTTAATTTTAGGTTTTGGTATGAATGCTTCAGGAGGTAAAGTATCTATAATTTTTGTATCTGCTCTATAGGATAGGGCAACTGATAATCTAGAATATTCATGCGTATCTGGTTTTGCCTGCATTCTTTTTGCAAATTCTAGTTGATACATTAAAATAGCTTTTTTAAAGGGATATTCTAGTAATTTGAATGTCACTGGTGAAGATATCTGGTATGGTAGATTTGAAACTACTTTGTCAAACTTTGGAAAGTCTACTTTTAGAGCATCATCTTTGATTATTTCTATGTTTGTTAGTTTTTCTTTTATGATTTGTTGTTTTAGTATGTCAACTATAATAGGATCCTTTTCTATGGCTATTACTTTTTTAGCTTTTTTAGCCATAGGAAGTGTTAGTGTTCCAATTCCAGCACCAATTTCAAGAATTGTTTCATTATCTTGAATATCTGCATTTTCTAGAATTATGTTAAGTTTATTATCATCAATTAGATAGTTTTGACTCTTATTTGTATCTAGTTTAATATTATATTTTTCTAGTATCTCTTTTGTATTTGACATAGTTTTATTGTCCTATTAATGGTTTTTAGATTAACTAGTAATTAATTAAAATAAGTTTATTTGTTTGGTGGTTATTGAAAGAATAAAGTAGGGGAAGGTTTATCGATATTGATCCAATAAATCTAAAATGTTTTTTAATGCATCTGTTTCGAAAGTTCCTCTTTCTTTTGCAAAGATTAATCTAAGATCATCAAGATCTTCAGGCATTAAGTCCACTACTTTTACAGCTTGCACAGGTGTAAGATACTCTTCTAATTTAGTTCTTAATTCTTTAGCATCATCAGCATCTAATAGTGCAAATTTATTGACATAGTCAATAGTGAGATTCTGTTCATATGTAAATTGGTGGCCATCGATTTCGTTATTTTCATCCACTTTTTCTTCTACTTTTTTCATTAGAATTTCTTTTGCTTCAGATATTGTAATAGGTTTTGTATCAATGACTTTTTTTCCAATCATCATAATCACTCTTGTAATTTAAGATGTTCTGGTCTTATAATTAATTCTTTTGCTTTGTTTCCATCTTTAATAGCAACAAGATAAGCTTTTCCTTTTTGTCCAACTACTTCTCCAGTTTTTCCATGGAATCTTGGATGTGGTTGTCCTCTGTGGATACTTGAATCTACTATTATATGTACTTTGTTTCCTACTTCAAATACTTGTATTTTTCTGGATATTGGATTAGCTCGTTTAGGTCTGATGCTTCTTTTAAGTTTATATCTTGATCGACTTTTAAATCCTTTTGATTTTCTCATCTATATCATCTCAATTATGTTTAGAATTTAATTTATTTTTTGTGATTTAAATTTAATCACTTTTATAGGTTTAATTATAAGTCTTAGGTTTGACTTTAGCTATATTAGTATAACTAATTATGTTAAGTAAATACTTAAATTCTAATTATCCGTTAATGAGTTATTATCTATGATTTCTTCAGAGCTAGAAAGAAATTATTTTTTACATTATAAACATAGTTCTTTTATATAATTCTTAAAATATTTTTTCTTAGCAATGATTCTATAAGATTATAGGTTTTTTTATAGAATTTCATTAATATAAATTAGAATAATATTCTATGTTTTAATATTGTGTAATATTTATTTATTTTATAGTTTATAAGTATAACTATTGTTTATATAGAAATTGAATTATATCTTTATTATTCTGGGATGTGTACTTTTAAAACATCTAATTGTGTACATTCTGCTTGATTATTGGTTATACTTGATACACTTGGTTTTGTACGATTATTATCTCCAGATATAAGTTCTTTGATATATAATCCACCTTGACATTTAATTATAAGATGTAATTTTTTACTATTTATCCGTTCAACTTCAATATTTTTAATTTCTCTTGTTCTTATTAAATCAGCACGTCTATGTTCTACGCGTATTGGAGTTCTTTGATCTATGGTTTTTAATTTTTCAATGTTATAGATATCCTTACTTGTAACTCCATTTTCAAATTCAGCTATTGCAGAGTATATTTTGTAACTTTCAACAGAACTATTTTTTATACTTGCTTTTCTTTCTTTAGTAACGTATTTTAAGTCATTTATTTCTATTTTTCCATCACTATGACTATTTACAAGAACTCTAAGAAATTTTAAATCGATTTTTCTTTTAAAGGGATGTTTTACTTCAATTACAAAAGGTCTACCTTCACCTAACATTCTAACATCAATATCTTCTCTTCCAGATCCATGGAATTTTGTCGTGTTTCCATTTGTCATTGGAAGTATCTCTCTTGATATTAGGTCTTCAACAGTATCTTTATATTGTTGTCCTGTATAATCACAAGCTTCACATCCTTTTCCTTTACAATGTGTACATGGCCATTTTGTTTGTGGAATTCCACGTACTAACTTACGATATTTACCTTCAATAAATATTGGGTTAGAATCAATAAAAATATTAACATTACTTATTTCTGGGTATGGATTGTGTTTATATGGTTTTTTTCTTATTTTTACCATTATCACAACTTCAGGATTTTTATAATCATAGGTTTTACCTAATTTTTCTTCAATTAAACGACTTATATCCCGTCTTATTTGGTGCTTTATGTCATTATTTCCATGATAATTTGTTATTTTGTAAATTTCTTTTTGATTTTTAGTAATTGTCTGATTATTTATTTGTGTTGCTATTAAAAAAGTGTCAAATTCAATTTTTAACATCTTTATTTTTTTTAGAATAAGTTTAAATATTTTATCTTCATTTAAAAGTAGATTGTTACAAATACTACATTTTTGAGTATTATTAATCAATGGTATTATTGAATTGTCTCTATCTTTTGGATTTCTATATATTCTAGATAGACATTTAGGACATAAAGCATAGTTTTGTGTTTGTCTTGTATTATATTCTTTTTCTGTCATTTAATACTCCTATAATTCTATGTTATATTATACTATATTATTATTAAATTCTTATATATCTAATTAAATAAATTATTATTAAAAAGTTAATGGTTATGCAGATGTTATTTAAAGAGAATAAAATCAGTGATTTAACAGGGAATATTAAGGAACTTCTACATGAGAGTAGATTCTTTAGCAAATGCTATCTATATAAAAATTCCTTATCAAATCAGCATACACAGAATAAAAATCAGGTAATAAATGCTCAAAAAATAACTCATATTAAATCATTAGATAAATTATTTAAGAAAATTAGGGAATTTACTCATATTCATGAACCTAATAAAGTAATAAAGGATATAGAAGTAAAATCATACAAAAAATATGATGATAATGCTCCAAAAATATCTATTTTTATTTTCAATAATAATACTTCCCATTTAAAACAATTATTTAACTCAATTATAAAACATACAGACTATCCCAATTATGAATTGATTCTCATTAATAATGGAATAGAAAGCACTTTAATGGAATCTTTAAAGTCAATATCTAGAAATATACCATTAAAAATATATAATCAAAAAAATCAGAACTTTTCAAACATTTATTCACAAATTATGAAATATGTATTTGGAGATTATGTTCTATTTTTAAATAGTTCAGTAAATGTGGTGGATGGATGGCTTAATCATCTATTAGATACAGCAACCTCTCATGATGATGTAGGGGCTGTAGGTTCAAGAATAGTATATTCTAAGGAAGTATCAAACAATCAACTATATATTAAAAACGATGGTACGAGTTTTAAGGAAATTAATACTCAAATAGTGCCTTATGATATTAATGATAAAAAACCATATGTTCCTAGTAAAACAAGTACTAAACCAGTACCGGCATTATCACATATGTTACTTGTTGAGAAATCTAAATTTAATGAAGTAGGTGGTTTTAGTTTAGAATATGATAATGGTTTTGAAATAGAGGATTTATGTCTAAAATTATATGAGAAGGGCTATGTAAATTACTGTAATACAGATTCAATACTGTTCTATTCTGTGGATGAATCTGAAAAATCACCTATACAGGATTTATTAGATAAAAGAGAGGAAAAAAATAGAACATTTTTCGTAAAAAAATGGAATACCTTTCTAAAAAAAGAATTATTCATAGATAAAATCAATAAAAATAATATATTCACGGATAAACCATTAAAAATTGCATTTGTAGTATCAGAAAAGGGTAAACATGCAAATATAGCTGATTATTTTATTGGTATGGGTTTGGCTAGAAGTCTTAATAATATGGGATATGAAACTGAATTTCTATCTGAAAAAATTGATGATATTTATAATATAAATGAAGATATTGATGTTTTAATATCATTCTTAAATAGGTATGATATTGATAAAATTAAGACAAAAAATTCTCTTCTAATAAAAATTGCATGGGTAATTAATTGGTTTGAATGGTGGGTTAATAAATCCTATTTTGAATCATATGATATTGTTCTTGTCTCAAATACTGAAGGAATTAAATATATTGAAAAAAATACTGGATATAAACCAATACTATTTCCAAAGGCAACAGACACATCTATGTATAATTCAAAAGTGGAAAGTGTAAAAAAATATGAATGTGATTATTGTTTTGCTGGTAATTATTGGGATGATAGAGAAAGAGATCTAGTAAATTCTCTTGTTCCAGAGGATATTCCATATGACTTTAATTTATATGGTAACTGGTGGGATAAAACCAAACTTAAATCATTCTATAAGAAGAGAATATCCTATATGAACATGCCAAAGGTATATGCATCTACAAAAATAGTACTTGATGATGCAACAGACTTTACAGACACATCATCATCTATTAATACAAGAGTATTTGATGCTTTAGCTGTAGGTGTACTTGTAATAAGTAATGGAAAAGAGGGTATACGGGAATTTTTTGGAGATAAATTGCCAATATATGATTCAAAGGAATCACTTGAGGAATTATTGGACTTTTATATATCAAATCCAGATAGAAGAAAAGCAAAAGTAGAACAACTTCAATCAATGGTATTAAAACATTATACATATGATAT
Source organism: Methanosphaera sp. A6 (assembly GCF_001729395.1). Classification (NCBI taxonomy): domain Archaea; kingdom Methanobacteriati; phylum Methanobacteriota; class Methanobacteria; order Methanobacteriales; family Methanobacteriaceae; genus Methanosphaera; species Methanosphaera sp. A6. The sequence goes on from NZ_MAIF01000065.1 coordinate 11,542, forward strand.
ACGTGCTAATAAACTTGTTGAAATTCTTTTAGATTATGTTAAATCCACAAAGATTCTAATAAAAATACCAGTAACTGAGGAATATGATAAAAGAATATGGGGTGATTACCATTTTGCCATCCACTTACAACATGAATTTAATAAAAAAGGATATTATTGTAAATTACAGAAAAAAATTAACTGGGATTCAGTTAGTGATGGATTGTATGATGTTGTAATTCTACTTAGGGGATTATATGAATATGTTCCTAAAATAATACATTATAATATCATGTGGAACATATCTCATCCTGATTTGGTAAGTGTTGGTGAGTATGATTCATATAATCAGGTTTATGTTGCATCAAAATACTGGACAAATGCACTTAAGAATGTTCTTAAAACAGATGTTGAAGAATTATTACAATGTACTGACACAACACTATTTCATAGACAATATACACCAGAATATGATACTCAATTATTGTTTGTAGGTAATTCAAGAAATGTATATAGAAAAGTACTTCATGATTTATTACCAACAGAATATGACCTGAATGTGTATGGTGATGGTTGGAATGGAATTGTTGATGATAAATACATTATAGCGGAACATATTCCAAATAAACAGTTATATAAAGCATATTCATCTACAAAAGTTGTATTAAATGATCATTGGAAGGATATGCGTGAAAAGGGATTTATATCCAACAGAATATTTGATGCTGTAGCTTGTGGAACTGTTGTTTTGTCAGATAATATATATGGTATTAGGGATATTTTCCCAGAAAATGCTGTTGTATTGTATGATGGTGAAAAAGACATTAATAATAAGATAGAAGAAGCTTTAAAGATAGGTCCTATTAATCCAAGTCTTGTAAAAGAGCATACATTTAAGAAACGTGTTGATAAAATTATTGATGATTATGAAAAAAAGTGTGGTAAATAAAAGGTGAATGGGGGTTATCTTTGCATATGTCGCATAAGTTTACCCATAGGTCCACTCATGTTACGTTTACCCATACCTTTTAAGGCTTTCTTAGTTACATTATAGTATTTAAGTAGGTCTTTAACATCATCATTTGTAAGTCCTGCTCCTCTACTTATACGATTTATTCTTGATTTTTTAATTACTTCAGGATTTTCCAATTCATATGTTGTCATTGAATTCATTAGTATTTTATACATTCCTAGTTTCTCTTCTGTTACTTTTGATGCATTGGCTGGTAGTTGATTACCAAGACCTGGTATTAATTTCATTATTTGTTGGATAGGTCCCATTTTATTCATCATTTCTAACTGATTTTCCATATCTTTTAATGTAAATTTACCACTTATGATGGAATCTATCATTTCTTTATCAGATTTCTCTGAAGTTACTTCTGCAGCTTTTTCTATTAATGTGTCAAGGTCGCCCATTCCAAGTAATCGTGAAATAAATCTTTCAGGATCAAATGCTTCAAAGTCATCCACACGTTCTCCTGTACCTATAAATTTTATTGGTGCTCTTATTTCAGCTACAGCAGATAATGCACCTCCACCTTTTGCAGATCCATCAAGTTTACTTACTATAATTGAACCAATATCTGTTGTTTTCTTGAATGTTTCTGCTTGGCTACGTGCTTGTTGTCCTATTGTTCCATCTATAACAAGTATTACTTCATCAGGTTGAACTATTTGGCTTAATTCAGCCATTTCGTCAAGTAGGTCTTTTTCTTCTTTATGTCTTCCTGCTGTATCAACTAATATTACATCGTATTTAGAACCACATTTTTCAAGTCCTTTCTTGGCAAGATCAATTGCATCCTTATTTTCAGGATCTCCAAATACTGGTACATCTAATGGTTCTGTTAGTTGTCTTAACTGTTCATATGCTGCAGGTCTCCAAGTATCTGTACATACTATTGCTGATGTATGTCCTTTTTTCTTCAGATGTTTCACTAATTTTGCTGTTGTAGTTGTTTTACCACTACCTTGTAGACCTAACATCATTATTTTGTATGGTTTCCTGTTAATTTTTAGTTCTTCAGGTTTTTCACCAATTAAATTTACTAGCTCTTGGTATACAATACGCATTACATGTTCTTTAGGACTTAGTCCTTTTGGTAATTCTTCTTCAAGTGCTCGTTTTTCTATTTTTTTTGTAAGACCAAATACTACTTTAACATTTACATCTGATTGTATGAGTGCTCTTTGTATATCCTTTGTAACATCTTTCAATGTTTTTTTATCGATTATAGACATTCCCGCTAATTTTTTCATTGTTTGTGTTAGACTCTCACTTAATCCTTCTAGCATTTTTGACCTCCTTGGTAATAGATTATAATTAAATACTATTTTTATCTACTTTTATATTGATATTATGAATTTAATAAAATTATCTAAATATTTTCCTATTTTTCTAATATGGAATATCTTCCTTAAAAAATAATAATTTAGAACAACTTATATATATTTAATAGAAAAGTTATCTTAATTGGATTCATTATAAACATTGAATACTTAATGGGAATTATACTTTTTATTAATTGATATGGGGTTTTTGCATGTTAGATGAGTTAAAAAAATCGTTATTAGAATGTCCTGTTGTTAAAAAAGGTGATTATTACTACTTTGTACATCCTATAAGTGATGGTGTACCTCTTGTAGAACCAGATTTATTAAATGATATTATTGACTATATTATTGATAATTATAATCTTGAATTAATTGATAAAATTGTAGGTATAGAATCAATGGGAATTCCATTGGCTACAGCTTTATCTATTAAAACAGGTATACCTTTTGTTGTTGTACGTAAAAGATCATATGGTCTTGAAGGTGAATGTCAAGTACATCAACAAACAGGTTACAGTGAAAATGAATTATATATCAATGGAATTTATGAAAATGATAATATATTACTTATAGATGATGTTGTAAGTACTGGTGGAACTCTTCTTAGTGTAATAAAAGCATTTGATAGAATTGGAGCAAATCTGGTTAATATTATTTTACCAATAGAAAAAGATCAAGGTAGGGAAATTGTAGAAAAAGAAACAGGATATACTATAGATACACTAGTTAGAATTAAAATGGTTGATGGAAAAGTTACAATTGTTGAAGATTAATTTGGTGTATGATAATGGCAACAATAGATTATGACTATAAAATAGATGTTATTCGAGATAAAATCGAAGAAATAGGTGCTTCTAATGTTATTTTACAATTTCCAGAAGGACTTAAAGTTGATGCAATGGATGTTGCAGATAGAATTAGTGAAGTTGTAGATGATGTTAACATTATAATAGATGCAGATCCATGTTTTGGGGCATGTGATTTAGCAGATAATAAAGTAAATCATCATATTGATTTAGTTGTGCATTTTGCACATACTCCATTGCCTATTAAAACAGAATGTCCTACTTTGTTTATAGAAGCATATTCTAGTGCTGATGTTGAAGTTCCAATTAAAGATGCATTATCTAGTTTAGATGATAATGTTAAAACAATTGGTCTTGTAACAACAACACAACATATTCATAAATTAGATGAAATGATTTCATTGATAGAAGATGAAGGTTATATTGTAAAACTTGATAATGGTATGGGAACCTCTCAAGCACAGGTGTTAGGTTGTAATTTTACGTCTATAAAGAATTTAGATGTTGATGTTATAATCTATGTGGGAAGTGGAGATTTTCATGCTCTTGGAGTTAAATTATTTACAAAAAAACCTGTTCTATTGGCTGATCCATTTACTGGTAAGTCAAGGGATATTGAAGCATTTTATGATAAGATTCTTCGTGTAAGATTTGCAAGAATAACTAAAGCTAAAGAGGCAAAATCATATGGAATTATAATTTCTTCAAAAAAAGGTCAATTACGTTTTGATTTAGCCATATCATTACAAAATTTAATTAAAAAGCATGGATTCAAGGCTAAATTACTAAATATGGATTATATTTCTCCAGATAGGTTATTACCATTTGATTTGGATGCATTTGTAATGACTGCATGTCCAAGAATTGCTATTGATGATAGTGCAATGTATAAGAAGCCTGTTTTAACACCAGGTGAATTGGAAATTGTGTTAGGTATTAGGGATTGGGATGATTATCAAATGGATGAGATTATAATCCATGATGAACAAACATGAGTTATGGATAATTTTATTATTAATTAAAAAAAGATATTAATATAATATAAATTTATTGAATTCTATTGATAAAACATTAGTTCATGTTATTATAGGTAGTAATTTAAATGAATCATGAAGAAAATGAAATAGTATTACCTGGAGAAATTCTATGTACTTATGAGGAATATACTCCCTTTGATTGGACATATGTTGATGAGGGATATGTTAAATCAAGTATTTATGGTAGAGTATCTGTTGATGATGTTGAAAAAACAATATCTGTAATTTCTAGAAATGCTCCAAAGCAGATAAAAGTAGGAGATACTGTTATTGGGTATGTGACTGATGTTAAAGCACATAAAGTACTAATTACAATTAAGAAGATTGTGGGTTCTAATCGTGAATTGGTTGCAGCTTATAAGGGTTATATTCATATATCAAAGGTATCTGATGAGTATAATTCAACAGTATATGATTTATTTAAGATAGGGGATATTGTTGAAGCAGAGGTAAACTCTATTTTAGGTCCAGAGTATATTGAATTATCAACTTTACAGGATAATCTAGGTGTTATAAAGGCAATGTGTGTTAATTGCCGTAAATACATGAAGTTAAATAAAAAACATGTGTTAGAATGTGAATGTGGAACTATTGATTCACGTAAATTATCAAGTAAATATGGAGAATATATAGATGAAAGTTATTGAAGAACAACCTGAAAAATTAGTATTGGAAATTACTGGAGAAAGTCATACAATATGTAATATTTTAAGAAAAAGACTCATGGATTATGATGAGGTTGATGCTGCTGCATATGATATTACACATCCTCTTATTGGACAACCAGAATTTGAAATTCGTAGTTCAAATCCAAGAAAATCAATGACTAACGCTGCAAAAGAAGTTAAAGAAGAAGCTTTATCATTTAAAGATGCATTAATTAAGGGATTTGAAGAATAATTAATTCTTTTTTATTTTTTTTATTTGGATTTTTGAAATTTTTAACTTATTTTCTATTAAATTTTTAATTATCAAATAATTGATTTTGTGAATATTTTAATTGATGTTATCATCATATCTTTAATATTATTAATGATATTTTATAAATTAATAACGTTCTTCTTTTTTTTATGAAATTTAATATTCGAAATCTACATTAATTATTTTAAATATATATTTTTTCATGTCAAAATATAGAAATCCTGCATTAACAGTAGATACTTTAATTATAGATAATAATAAAATTGTTCTCATAAAAAGATTAAACAATCCATTTAAAAATCACTGGGCTCTACCTGGAGGATTTGTGGAATATGGGGAGAAGGTTGAAGATGCTGCAGTGAGAGAAGCAAAAGAAGAAACTGGATTGGATATAACATTAGATAAACTAGTAGGGGTCTATTCAGATCCAAATCGTGACCCGAGAGGACATACTGTTACAGTAGCATATATTGCACATATAATTGGAGGAAAACTTCATTCTGATTCTGATGCAAAAGATGCAATATTTATTGAAATTGATGATTTAAAAGATGTAGATTTAGCATTTGATCATGAAATTATAATTAATGATGCTAGTTTATAAATAAAAGTAATTATACATAATTTAATATTAATTGTAATAGATAAAATATAACTTAATAAATCATAAAAAAATAAGGAGATTTAGATTACAAATGGAATTTTGTCCTGAATGTGGAAAAGTATTATTTCCAAAAGATGGTAAATTTACATGTGATGCATGTGGATATGAAAAAGGAGTAACTGAAGAATCAAAAAAACAATACGAAGTTGCTGAAAAGGTTGATAAAGAAGATACAGTGATTGTTACAGATGGAAATGTAAAAACATTACCTACAATAAAGGTTATTTGTCCAAAATGTGGTAATAAATTAGCATTTTGGTGGTTACAACAAACAAGAAGTGCTGATGAATCAGAAACAAGATTTTTCAGATGTACTGAATGTGATTATACTTGGAGAGAATATGATTAAGTATAATCTTTAATATTATCTTTTTTTAAAGAAAAATATTACTATATTTTATTTTTGTATTATTTTACGTAATAGTAAGTTATTTATTATATTAAGATTTAAATTAATAATTAAGAATTAAAACATATGTTCATGTTGTTATATTGTTTTTGTTACATGAACTGGGAATTATATTATTAACTTTTAATAAAATAAGGAAATATATCCTAATTATTTAATTTGTGATGACAGTGTCAAATAAAGATAAAAACTCAAATGAGGATAATCATACTGAAATTGATCCCTTGGATGAATTAAATAAAATTGATGAACCTACTATTGAAACAGAAAAAGATCCTTTAGATGTAATAGATCAACAAGGTGCTGAATTTATTCCAGAATATGATAGTAAATCAGGGGCTATTGTTAAAGAAAATTCATCATATAAAGCATCTAAACTAATGGAAGTCATTGATAAAGTTGATATTAATAATGATAATGAAGAAAGTACAGAAATAGTAGAACCTAAAGTTAAAGATAATACTAAATCTGAAGATGTAAAAGAAGTTAAATCTGAAGTTAAAGATAAAAATGAAGATGAAAAATTCGATTCAAATAAATCTTTATCTAAAAATAAATCTACTAAAATAATTGATGATGTTAAAGTTGATGAAAATGGAGTTCCATTATTAAATCAATTTAACACAGATAGAATTAAGAAAAAAGTATCAGTATCTGGTAATTTTAAATTTAACAAAAATTCACTACTTCAAACTGCAATATGTGTATTGGGTGTAATTATATTTTTGATAGGAGTAATACAATCATTTACTGAAGTTATTACAGTATCAGATCATGTAATAAATGGAGAACATGAATCCTTTGCAATGGGACTTATATTACTTGGAATACTTATTATGGTATTAGCATTCTACAATAAAATAATATCATTCCTTGGACTTAATGAAATTGCTAATTTTGATTCAAATGATGAAATGCCTAAACCAAAACATGAAAAAAAGGAAAAATAAGTTAGGTATCGATTCATGAAAAATCTTTTTTTAATTAAAGTAGTTGTTTATATGATTCATTCTATTTTTAAGTATTGCAGTACTATTTTTATAATAATTCATTATTAAATGATAAATTTATTATTATCTAAATTCAAATCTTATATATAATATAAAAAAATTGAATTTATAAAGGAGAGTATTTTATAGTGTTTAAACTAGTATTAAGTGATCCAAGTATTTTTAAAACAAGTTTTGATGCAATTTCATCAATAGTTGATGAAGTACAAATAGAAGTTGATTCTGATGGACTTAGATTAAATGCAATTGACAGAAGCCATATTACATATGTACACCTGGAATTAAAGGAAAGTTTATTTGATATTTATGAATGTGATAAACCAATTAAATTAAATTTAGATACTGAAGAATTAATGAAAGTACTTAAAAGATCAAAAAATGATGATGTAATGGAATTAACAGTAGATGTTGGTAATCTTATTTTAACATTTGAAGGAGCAGTTAAAAAGACATTCAAAGTAAAACTTATAGATTTAGAATATGATACTCCCTCCCAACCAGATATTCCATATGACATAAAAATACCTATTCCAGTTTCAATACTTAAAGAAGCAATACAAGATATTGAAATAGTATCTGATAGAGTATCATTTGAAGTAGATGAAGATAAATTAACTCTAGAGGCTGTTGGAGACTTTGCTGATGCAAAAATAGAATATCTTCATGGTGAAAAAATAAATGAAAAAGCAAGAGCTGTTTATGCTATAAGTAATATTAAGGAAATGTTAAAAGCAGAAAAATTTTCAGACAACACATATCTCTCAATAGGTACAGACATGCCTTTAACATTATATTTAGAACTTCTAAATGAGGAAGGATTACTTTCATTCCTATTAGCACCTAGACTTGAAGAAGAAGATTAATAATAACGTGATGCTCTCTTTATTTTTTTTAATAAAGAATTTAAATTAGGAAAAAATAGTAGTTGAATTATATAAAAAATACTAAAAAAAGGGGATAATATAATTGAATGATTTTTTTCGAAAGTTAAGAGATATACAAAAGAAAGAAAGAACTGATGGACCATTATCTGAAATTGATGATTCTTTTTATGATGATGCATCTAATTATCTTCAAAGTCTATTAAAAGTAGTTGATGATAATCCCCTATCCTTAGAAGCATACCAATTAAGAGATGCTCAAAGAATAACCATTGAAATCTGTGAAAGAAGGGAAGCAAAAATAATTTCATCAGCAATATCTAATGTTCAAAAGGCACATGATATATTTAAAGGACATAATAAAAACTCTGAATTATATGAAGTTATTCCATATAATGTAACACCAGAAGAAGAGAAATTATATAAAGATGTTGTAAATACAATTATATCTCATCGTGAAAACTTAATGGAAGAAATTATTCCACATAGAAATAGTGAAACGAAGATCGGTTTTAAGCCAAATGAAGTTTCTAAAGAGATTAAAGAAGAATTTACAAAGGTAGATAGACCAATACATCATGAACATATCATGGAAGTTGAAAAACAACCACCAGCACCTAAACTTGATGAAAGTCAAATAGCCATGATGTATGGAAAAGCACCAGATGAACTATTGTTTGATGAAAATAACAATCCCATAAAAGAAGTAAAACAAAAGAAAACCGATATAACAACACCATTTACACCACCAAAGCCACCAGTAGAAGATACTGTGGTGTTACAAAATAATCAATCTAAACCTAATATTGATGATAAATCTAATCAAACAGAAGAAGATCTAGTAGTACCTGATGAAATACTAAATGATAAAGTAGATGATGCTGTAATATATAATAGTGAAGAGTTAGTGGAATTTAAAGAAGATATATGTACTGATATACTAGATGAGAATGAGAAAACATATGGTCCTTTTGAAAATAAAGACATGGTATTACTACCTAAATCTATTGTAAAAATATTAAATCATAGAAATGTAATTAACATAATAAAATAAATATTAATTACATGAAACTATTTTTTTTTAAGAGATTATAATAACATTTTTTTAGAATATATACTATACATAATTATAAATATAGATGTTTATCATAATAATATATAGATAAATTATTGATTGTTCTAAGATTTATAAGAACGATTAGGATTTAATTATAAGACATAATATACATGGATTTAAAACTATTATCAATTTTAATAGTTTAAAGGAGTATTATGTATATTTCTAAGAAAAATACAATATTTTTAATTGTATTAAATTGAAATTTTCAATGAATTTTTACTCTGAAGGTAATTAAGAGTTATTTATATATCTAAATTAAGATATCTTGAAGTAAGACTTGTTGTCATTACTTTAACATTTTAAATAAAAATTATTTCAATCAAAGGATAATTTATTTTTTATAAAAGAAAACGAGGCGAAAAGGATGAAAATACCACGAGAAAGAAGGACTTACTGTCCAAAATGTAAAAAACACACAGTACATGAAGTACACACAGCAAAAAAAAGAAAAGCTAGCGAATTAAAATGGGGACAACGTCAATTTAGGCGTGTAACTGCTGGTTACAGAGGATACCCAAGGCCTTTACCATCAGGAAGTAAACCTATTAAAAAATTAGATTTAAGATACAAATGTAAAGAATGTGGAAAAGCTCACATTAAAAGTTCAACAAACATTCGTGTTGGAAAAGTTGAATGGATTTCACAATAGGTTTATTTAGAAGTTATAAAGTAATAGAATTTTATTTTTCTATCTCTTTTTTTAAATTTTTCTATTAAAAAAAAATGATGAATTA
>NZ_MAIF01000066.1:0-5642 GCF_001729395.1 Methanosphaera sp. A6
AAATATACACACAAAGTGACAGACTAGAAATATACTATGAATATGCACAAAAAGCAATAGAAATAGGTGCTGCATATATGTGTAAATGTGATGGTGGAGAATTTAAAAAACTTAAAGATAACTGTCAACCATGTCCATGTAGAAGTCATACCATAGAAGAAAACATGGAATTATGGAATAACTTTGAAAATATGGAAGAAGGAGAAGCAGTACTTCGTATAAAAACAGATATAAATCATAAAAATCCTGCAATACGTGACTGGGTTGCAATGAGAATAGTAAACCAAGAACATCCAAGATTAGGAAATAAATATAAAATCTATCCAATGATGAACTTCTCAGTAACAGTAGATGATCATCTTATGGGAATGACACATGTATTACGTGGAAAAGACCATCTTGCAAACAGTGAAAAACAAACATACCTATACAAACACTTTGGATGGGATGTACCAGAGTTTATTCACTATGGTAGATTAAAAATGGATGATGTAGAACTTAGTACATCTAAAGCAAGAGAAGGTATTGAAAATAAAACATACACTGGATGGGATGATCCAAGACTTGGAACTATACGTGCAATTGCAAGAAGAGGAATTAAAAAAGAAGTACTTTATGATTTAATAGAGGAGATTGGAACAAAACAAGCCGATGCAACAATAAGTTGGAAGAAAATCTATGGATTAAATCGTAACATCATAGAGGAAAACACAAACAGATACTTCTTCATACCAAATGCTGTTAAAGTAGATGTTGAAAATCTACCAAGTTCTAAAACAAACATGACAGTAGAACGTGAACTTCACTATAACAAACCAGAAAAAGGATTTAGAAACTTAACATTTAATGGTAGTGTATACATACCAGAAGATGACTATAAACATGCACAAGATAAAAACATACCATTAAGACTAATGGATTTAATAAATATTAAAATAGAGGAAGATAAAGTAATATATGATAGTGAAACTCTTGAAGATGCACAAGCACAACATGCACGTATTATACAATGGGCACCAGTTGAAACATCCATAAGTGCTACAGTTGTAATGCCAGATAATACTCATGTTACAGGATATATTGAATGTGATGCATCAAATCTAGAAGTTGATGATATGGTACAACTTGAAAGATTTGGATTTGCAAGAGTAGATAAAATAAATGATAATGAAATAACATTCTATTATACACATAACTAAAAAGGTGAAATATATGGCAGTGAAAGTAAATGAATACTATAGTTTAATACAAAACAACTACTTATTTGTAGAAATTGCAAGAAGAGTAGATGAATATCAAAAAGAAAATCCAGATGCAAATCTCATAAAAATGGGAATTGGAGATGTAACAAGACCACTTGCAAAATCAGTAGTTGAAGCATTTAAAAGGGCTGTTGATGAATTAGGTGATGCTGATACATTTAGAGGATATGGTCCAGAACAAGGATATGACTTCTTAATTGAAGATGTTATAGAAAATGATTATAAACCATTAGGAGTAGAACTTAAAAACTCTGAAGTATTTATAAGTGATGGAGCAAAATGTGATACTGGAAATTTCCAGGAACTCTTTTCTAAAGATAATATAATTGCAGTAACAGATCCTGTATATCCTGTATATGTTGATAGTAATGTAATGGCAGGACGTAGTGGTAAAATGGGTGAAGATGGATTCTATGAAAACATAGTATATCTTCCAGCAACTAGTGAAAATGACTTTGTACCATCACTTCCTAGTGAAAAAGTAGATATTATCTATCTATGTTATCCTAACAATCCTACAGGAACAACTCTTACAAAAGAACAATTAAAAGAATGGGTAGATTATGCACATGAAAACGATGCATTAATATTATTTGATGCTGCATATGAATCATTTATTAAAACTCCTGGAATTCCACATAGTATCTTTGAAATTGAAGGTGCAAAAGATGTTGCAGTTGAATTTAGAAGTTATTCAAAAGTAGCAGGATTTACTGGTACTCGTTGTGCTTACTGTGTTGTACCAGAAGAGGTTTATGTTAAAGATGCTAATGGTAATAAAGTACAATTAAATCCATTATGGAATAGAAGACAATCAACTAAATTTAATGGTGTATCATATCCTGTTCAAAGGGCTGCACAGGCAATTTACACACCTGAAGGTAAGAAAGAAATTCAAGAAAATCTTGATTATTATGTTAAAAATGCACAAGTTATTCGAGAAAGTCTTGAAAAAATGGGATTAAAAGTTTATGGAGGAGTAGATTCACCATATATTTGGTTTAAAACACCTAATGATATTGATTCCTGGAGTTTCTTTGATATTTTACTTAAAGAAGCTCATGTTGTAAGTACTCCTGGTGCTGGATTTGGTCCAAGTGGAGAAGGTTATCTTAGATTAACTGCATTTAATACTTATGAAAATACTGTTGAAGCTATGGATAGAATTTCAAAATTAGAATTCTAATTTTTCTACCATAACTTTTTTTATAAAAAAAAATATTTTACCTAAATTGAGGTGTTTTATGATAAATAAAGCCCTATTTTTAAGTAAAATTAAGTATTTTTGAGAAATACTTAAATAATACCTATGATATATCTATCTAAAGGAGATGTAAAATATGACAGAAATACCAAAAGCACCTGTAACTAGAATTGTTAAAAATGCTGGTGCAGAAAGAATAAGTAAAGATGCAGAAGAAAAAATCGTTGAAGCTGTAGAAGCTTATGCTGACAAATTAGCATCCGCAGTTATTGATTTAGCAAAACATGCTGACCGCAAAACTATACAAGCTGAAGACGTAGAATTAGCTTTAAAACATTTTAACTAATTCTCTTCCTTCTTTAACCTTTATGTTCTAATTTTAAATTTAATATTTATTTTTTTTATTTCAAAAATAAGTTATTTCTATTTATCATACTAATTTTCTAAAAAAAAAGTTAAAAATTGGAAATTTAGTTTTTATTTCCTGATTTTATACCCATGAGTGATAATAGTATTGCTATTATACATAGTATTGTTGATAGTATCATTGTTACTTGGCTACTTAGTATTAGTTGTGGATAATGTTGTGGTATTATTGGAACGTTACCCATTATATATGCAAATACTAGTGTTAAAAGTCCTAGACTAAATGATTGTCCTATTGTTCTTACTGTGGATAGAGATGCTGATGCTGTTGCTATGTCTTTTTTATCAACTGATCCTAGTATTACATTGTTGTTTGGTGTTGAAAATAGACTAAATCCAACTCCTTGTAGTATCATTGATATGAATATCATATATAATGGTGTTGTTTCATCTAAGAAACACAGTATAACCAGTGCTATTGATACTATTATCATTCCTATTGCTGCTAGTATTTGTGGATTGATTTTATCTGATAGTCTTCCTGCTATTGGTGCACCTATTGCCATGATTAGTGGTGTGACAATAAGTATTAGTCCTGTTGTTTCTGGACTAAATCCATTTAAGTATTGTAGATGATAATTTAAAATATATGTTACCACAAATGTTGCAAAATAACTAATTAAAGATGCAATATTAGAGGAGGTGTATTTTACATTCCTAAATAAGTGCATATCATATATAGGATATTGTTCTTTTAATTCATACTTTGCAAAAATTGCTAGTATAACAAGACCTATAACCACAGTTATGATACCAATCACATCATGTAGTATTGTAAAACCATACATTAAAATTAAAATTCCAACAACATAAAGTAGTGAACCTTTAACATCTATAGGATCTCCACCACCAATTATCCATTCCTTATCAATTCTTGTTAGGAGATAATATGATATTAATATTAGTGGAACTGTAATATAGAATATACTTCTCCAACCCACATACTCCACTAGAAAACCACTAACAGTTGGAGCAAGTGTAAGACCAAGATACACTCCTGTTACTGTAATACCAATAGCCTGACCTCTTTTTTGTGGAGGTACTTGTTCTGTTATTATTGCCATACTATTTACAAATAGAACTGCAGAAGCTATACCTTGAATTATTCGTGCTACTAACATAAATTCTATATTAAATGCTATACCAGACAATATAGAACCTACAACATAGCCTATAAGACCTATTCCCATAGTTTTGTTTAAACCATATTTTCCACATATTTTACCAAAGGGCACACTTGCAGCTGCTATAACTAGTAGATATATGTTTACTAGCCAGTTTTGCATTATATTTGTAATATTAAAGTCAACTGCTATAGTTGGAAGTGCAACAGATACAGCATTTGATGTAAAAGCAACACCAAAAGAAGCTAGCATTGCAATTAATATTACATACTTATTCATAATTTTCTCATTTACCATGATATTATATTTCTTAATTATAAGTAATATATTCAAAGTATAAAAAAAATTTTGAAAAAAAAGGGGAGTTTAAAGACTTAAAAATTATTAGATGCTAAATTATCTTCTATTACTTGTATTATGTTTCTTGCTACCTGTGGTGTCATAACAATTTGTAGATTACATTCTTGTATCATTTCAACATTACCAAATTCATCACTTGAAAGTTTATCTTCAATAAATGCAACACGTATCTGATCATTTGATCCTACACACACTGCTCCAGATACAGGATTTGTTTGTGTATCTTTGACTACTATTTTTGGTACTTGTCCATTGTTTAGGTTATCTAGGTTATCCATAATTTATCATCTTCCTATTTTTATCCTGTGGGTAAACACTATTTATTACAAAGTTATTTGGAAGTGTAGAAGTATTAATTTTCGTATTTTTAAGGTCTTCATATTCTTTTGTTTTAACGAGTATTTCCTCATTTTCCTCTAATTTTTCGAGTTCCCCATCAATATCAACTTCATATTCAAAGTTATTCATAAATCTTTCAAATTCCTCATCACTTAATACATCACCTAGTATGTCTTTTTTATGTTCCATGTCATGTTCCATTACTAGTTCTACAAGTGTTATCTGTGTTTTAATTAATGTTTTCACAATCTTTGAATTAAGATTTACTTTGTAATTTGTACCATCCTTAACTAGTATTTCTAGTTCTTCAAGAGTTTTGATAAAGGAATTTAGAGTTACTCGTGATATTTGTGCTCCATATGCTATTTCCTTTTTTGTGTATGGTTTTTCTGGATTTGTTAACACATAACTTACTACTTTTACTTGAGGATATTTTCCAAATATTTTTTCATACATAATACTATTACACCACGTATATTTTTTAAACATTACTTATACATGAAAAAAATTTCATGTACAGAAATTATACATATAATTATATATGTCTACTACTATATATAATCTTATGAAGTCTAATCCAGATTTAGAAAAGGACATCCTATCCACATTATTCAAACATGGATGTATTGGAAAGCATCATACACCAATAATAAACCTTTGTAGAAACCTAAATCAATATTCAACCAAGGAAATTAAAAAAGGAATAAAATCCCTCCGTAAAAAGAAGTACATTAACCTTTATAAAACATATCATGGATTAGATGTTAGACTTGTTCCATCTAGTCTTCAAGAGGTAAAGAAAATAATTGACTATAAGGAAAAATAAGAAGTACTCCAGATATTTTTAAAGAGAATAAAAAGAATATAATCAACCAATTGTTATAATAAAAAATTATTAATCCTCTAAAACACCCTATTAACATTTTA
>NZ_MAIF01000067.1:0-3711 GCF_001729395.1 Methanosphaera sp. A6
AAAAAGAATTAGTTAAAATTAAAATGTTATAAACATGTTTCATCTAAATAAAATAAATAGTTATTTCATTAAAATTAAAGAAGACGTTTATATTAAATAAATATAAAGTAATGATTGCAATAATTATCCTAACAACAAAAAATAGAAACTCTATTCTCAAACCTAAAAACATTCTTCCTAAGTTTCTATTTTTATAAAAGGGAAATACGTTGAGATAAAAAAATAAAACTATCATTATCCTTCTCTTTTTTTTATATTTTTTATGGAAAAAAATATAACCCTACATACTTTTTTTTAATTGAATTTATCAATATTTTAAATTATAGAAATATTACTAATTTTTGAAAATTTAATAAAAAAATCAATATTTTTAATAATACAAAATACATAATATTATAATATAAAAAAAATTAAGATGAGAGATTATAATGAGTACAGATAAAAGCCTAGTAAAAGGCATTTCCATAAGTGAAAATTATATACCTTATACAACAATAACAAGAACAGACAATTCAGTGAAGATCTCTTTGAAAAAGCAAAACATAATCTCCTTAGATTTTAAATGTTATACTGTGTTACCTGGATTATATCTTGCTGAAAATGATGTTAGAATTATTGAAAGATATACACAGGATGACATCATATTTAGATTTAGTAGAGAGGAAGAATTCTTATTAATAAACTATTTAGTTGAAGGACAGTGCCAAATACCTGCAGATAATGATAAATTTATGTTTATGAAAGAAGGAGACACACACATCTACCTAAATAGAGATAAAAGAACCATATTTAATCATATAACAGATTCTAAACTTATACATATAATAATTAATAAAAAAGAATTCCTAAAATATAATAAAGATAATTATATGTCTGAGTATAGTAGGATAATTAAAACAATATATGACTTTATATATCATACAAACAACATCACCTTTGAAAGTAGTGAAGATATAAAAGAAGTACTACAACAAATTATCCACTTCAAAGATAACAACAAACTACCAAAACATATGTATGTTCAATTAAAGACCTTAGAATTAATTGGATTAACATACATTTCAAAAATAGAAAAAAATAGAATTGAATCACCAACATACTCTGATGCACAAATAAGAGTTGTTAGAAAGATTAAAAATGCTCTCTCCCGTGATATTGCAAGTTATGTATCACTTGATGTGTTGTCTGTAACATATGGAATTAACCTAACAACACTAAAAAATTGTTTTAGAGATATGTATGGTAAACCATTATATACATGGTATAGGGAATATAAATTCCACAGAGCAAAAGAATTAATTAAAAACACAGATTATCCAATAGCTAAAATTGCAAACATGGTAGGATATAAAAGTAGTAGTAAGTTTTCAAAAGCTTTTAAAAAAGAGATGGGAGCTCTACCTTCAAGTTATAGGAAAAATAAGTAAGTATTTTTCCAATACTTTTTTTTATGTAAATTATTTTAAATAAAATCATTATAATCTATTTATTTTAAATTAATCACTGAGTAAAAGAATAATAATTCATTATTTTAAAAAGAAATAATAGCAATTAAATATAAATATATTATTATAAAATTAAAATAAAAGGAGATATAATGGATTATTTATTAGCAATACTTATCATAGTATATGTTGCTTTAATGATTCTGGTAGGATATATCGCATGGAAACATACAAGTAATAGTGAAGATTATCTTGTTGCTGGACGTCAATCTAATTCTTATATTATGGCCTTAAGTTATGGTGCTACATTCATTAGTACTGCAGCTATTGTTGGTTTTGGTGGACTTGCTGGAACTAATGGTCTAGGTATATTATGGTTAGTATTTTTAAATATAGCAGTAGGTATATTTATTGCATTTGTAATATTTGGTAAACCTACTCGTAAAATGGGACAGTACTTAAATGCTTTAACTTTTCCAGAATTTCTTTCCAAGAGATTTAACAGTAAATTTATCCAATATTTTAGTGGTCTTCTAATATTTCTAACAATGCCAATCTATGCAGCCAGTGTGTTAATTGGAGCTGCTAGATTTGTAGAAACTACTATTAATATTGATTTTAACTTAGCTATCCTTATATTAGCAATTATCATTGGATTCTATGTAATCTTTGGTGGAATAAAAGGAGTAATGTATACAGATGCCTTACAAGGTACAATAATGTTTTTAGGAATGCTTATATTACTTATAAGTATTTATTCAATGCTTGGAGGAGTTACCCATGCACATGAATTATTAAGTAGTATGGCACCACTTTTCCCAGAAAGTGCAAAAGTAACTGGTGCAACTGGTTGGACGACTTTTCCTACAACAGGAAGCCCATTCTGGTGGAACTTAGTTTCATCAATAATATTAGGTGTGGGTATTGGAGCTATAGCTCAACCTCAACTTGCTGTTCGTTTCATGACAGTTAAAAGTAATAAGGAATTAAACAGGGCAGTTCTTGTAGGTGGAATATTCATATTTGTAACAACATTCACTGCATATGTTGTAGGTGCTCTTTCAAATGTTTACTTCTATCAAACAACAGGACAAATTGCAATTCAAGCTGCTGGTGGAAATGTAGATAAGATTATTCCAACATTTATTAACAGTGCAATGCCTAAATGGTTTACATACATATTCTTGTTAACCCTACTTTCTGCAGCTATGAGTACAATAAGTACACAATTCCATGTTCAAGGTTCATCCATTGCTCATGATGTGTATTGTGCAATTAAAAATAGAAGTAGTCTTAGAATTACGCGTATAGGAATATTAATTGCCATTATTATTGCTGTTGTACTAGCATATATTTTACCGGGAAATATTGTTGCTACTGGTACTAGTATTTTCTTTGGAATCTGTGCTGTTGCATTTTTACCAGTGTATTTATGTGCTCTTTTCTGGAAACGTACAACCAAACTTGGAGCTATTGCAGGTATTGTTAGTGGAACTGTAAGTAGTTTATTCTGCCTACTATTCACTTATAAAAAGGTTGCAGCAGGTCTTGGTATTTGTAAATTCCTAACAGGAAAAGCAGTATTATTTAGTGGTATGCCATGGCCTTACGTGGATCCTATGGTTATTGCCCTACCAATAGCATTTATATTCACAATAGGAGTATCTCTTCTTACTAAAAATAGTAAAGAGGAAGAAATTGCTATTGAGAAAATGTTTAAGGCTGAGGAAGGTGCTTAAGAATGATTACTATTTTAGGTCTTTCAGATGCTTCAATACTTGGGGCTTATCTTTCATGTATAATTATCACACTTATTTGTGTTATTTATGGAGCACTAAACTGGAATAAAGAATAAGTATATGAAGATTTCCCTTTTTTTATTTTTTTTATTTATATGAATATATTTTTGAAAAATAGTTTTTTTAGAATGAGTTTAGTTTGTTTATAGAAATAATTAGTTATAATTGTTTGTTTATAAAAATAGTAGTTTTTTTTAAAAAAGAAAAGAATTGAGAAAATAGCATCTAAGCTACTTCTTCAATTGCTTGTGTAGGACATGCTTCAGCACAAACTCCGCATCCTACACATTTTTCTTCATCTATTACATATGGGTTTCCTTCAGCTATTGCATCGATAGGACATGCGTTAACGCATAAACCACATGCTACACAATTATCATTAATTTTATATGGATTACCTGCCATATTTATCACCTTTTTATTAAATTATATATTAGTCATCTAATTAAAATAAACTAACAAAAATA
>NZ_MAIF01000068.1:0-6681 GCF_001729395.1 Methanosphaera sp. A6
TTTAATTTATTTTAAAAAAAGGAATAATGGGAAAAAACCATTGATTTCTATTATTCTTTAAAAGAAATGGAGGAAAAGTGATTTAAAATGAAGAATAAAATATTAATATCTTCTATATTTTTAATAGTATTATTATTTAGTCTTTCAACAATAACGGCAGTAGACACTAATACAACAAATATGAATACAATAGAAAAACAAACAACAGACACGACAAAATCTACTCTAAACATAGTATCAAACAATGATAATAATGAACTTAAATTTAATACAACAAAAAAAGAAATTATTCCAAAAAATAAGGAAATTAAAACAAAAACCAGTTCAATTAAAGAACATGGAATAGCTAACACTAAAACTTTAAAGAAAAATAATGAAGTTAGTTATTATGTATCAACAACAGGATCAGATAATAATACAGGTTCAAAAGATAATCCATATAAAACAATACAATATGCAATTGATAAAACAACAACAAATAATACATATAACATTTTCATTAAATCAGGAAATTATACCGGGGTAGGAAATACTAACTTAACAGTAAATGGTAATCATAAAATTAACTTCATTGGTGAAGGTATCAATAAAACAATACTTGATGGAGAAGCAAATTATGTGATAGACCCTAATCCTGGTTATGTATGGGAAAGTTCAAAAATTTGGTGGCCATATATTAATGCTACAGGTAATTATGGAATGACTATAACAAAGGGTAATGGACATATTTCTATTTATAATTTATCAATAGCTCATATGTGGAGTCCTGGAGGAAGTAGTATCAGTGCATATCCTCATGCAACTATTGATAATTATGGAAATTTAAGCATAAACTCTGTAGAATTTCATGAAAATTATGCAGGTGTAGGAGCAGGTGTTAGAAATAATTATGGTGCAACATTACTAGTTAATAATTCCCTATTTGAAGAAAATCGTAAAAGTAGTTCTACAGGAAATAATGGAATTATTTATAATAATGGTACAGCAACCATATTAAATTCATTATTTAATCATAATTATGCTCGTTGGGGAACAATATTAAATGATAACAATATCACTATGATAAATACAACATTATCTAATGGTATTGGTTATGATGGAAAGAGTGGTTATAAATATGGAAGTGGTTTTGCATGTAACTCTGGTGGGGCTGACTTTTATTTACCAGGATTTTTCTTAACATACAATAATATAATCAATTGTACTTTTATTAAAAATGATCAAAGTGATATTTATGGTTATCAAGGAAACATTTATGCTTATGGAAATAAATTTATTAATTCTACAGGTATTAGGTTAATTGATAGTCAAAATTCAAATATAACCTATAATATTATAAACAATTCAATGGAAGATATTGTAGAATCTACTATTAGTACTACTTTAACTACTGGTGCTAGAACATATGCTATTGATGCTCAAATTACTAGTAATAATTTGACTATAATAAATAACACAATTTCAATGGATAGAGGTACTGCTATCAGTATAAAAAAAGGAAATATTATTAACAATACAATTATTATGTATGGTCCATCACATGTTATAAAAAAAGCTATAGAAGTTAGTGGATCTAATTCTACAATAACTAATAATATTATAAATGAATATATTGAACTTAAGGGAAATTCAAATATAATTACTAAAAACAATATAGAAACAACTTCAAACTATGCAATATCAGTATATAATTCTGCTATTAATAATACTATTGTAGAAAATAATTTAGTTTCTAAAGAATTAATTGGAGATTATGCTGTATATGGAAATAATATAAAAAATACAATTATAAATAATACTCCAATGCCTAATAGTGATGATTTATATGTAAGTCCTATTGTTAATGAAGCAAGAAATGGAACTATGGATAATCCAACTTCTTTAACTGATGCACTAGAGAGAATAACAAGTACAGGTACAATATACTTATTTTCAAAAAATAAAAAATATGACTTATTAAATTCAGTAATAATTAATGAAACAACTGTTAAAAATACAAAAACAGTACGTATCAAAGGAATTTTAAATAATACTCCTGTATCTGGAAATAACAAAACTCAACTATTTAATATAAAAGAAGGATTTACTGTAATACTGGATAATTTAAAATTTATCAATGGTACTTCATCGAATGGTGGGATAATATATTCAGAAGGAAATTTAACAGTAACTTCATCAATATTCCAAGATAGTTATGCAGACAATGGTGGGGCAGTATTTATAAATAAAAGTGGAAATCTTATATTAAAAAATAACTCTTTTAAAAATATAAGTTCTCTAAATGAAACATTAATATTTAATTCAATAGGAAACAATCTATTAGAAAATAATACTTATGAAAATTGTGATATTAAATTAAAAAAATTTACAATAACAGCAAGTACTTCAAATCCAAATCCTATTCTAGTAAATAATACTATAACTGTTAATATAGATAATGTAATTCTAGAAAATCCAACATATTATGATAGTAACATAACAAATAATATCAATTATAGTATTTATAGAAATGATATTTTATTAGATACAATTACTACAACTTCTTATACATTAAATTCAACAATACCTACTAATATTACAACATATATAATATCTAATTTTTCAAAAGAAAAATCAAATACATTAACATTTAATATAATTTACTTAAAAGCAAAAGCAATAACTTCAAACACTCCAACTACTATTGTGTTTATTAATGAGGATATACACATCACAACAACATTAATTGATGAATTTAATCAACCAGTAACTAGTGGAGTTATTAGTTATTATAATAATACAATCCTTATGGGTACAGTAGAAGTAATAAATGGAAGTGCAAGATTAACATTAAATAAAACATCTAATATTGGAACAACAGAAATAACTATAAAGTATACTGATGCTAGTAATATCTATGAAAATCATACAAATAAAACATCACTTGTAATATTAGATAATGTATATGTAAGTTCAGAAGTTACACAACCAGCTTCAGGATCAATAGATAATCCAACAACACTTACTGATGCTTTATCTAAAATAAAAGATGAAAAAACAATATATTTACTTAATGGGATTTATTATATAAATAATCAAATAACAATTAGTAAAAACACTACTAATGCAACGACATTTAATATTATTGGTCAAAAAGATGTAACATTTTTTGGACAAAATAAATCATCCATGTTAAATATTACTAAAGATTTTACTATAAAAATTACTAATATTACTTTTAGAAATATAAATAAAGAAGGACTTTATGGTGCAATAGTTAATATGGGAAAATTAACATTGATAAATACTACTTTTTTAAATAATTATAATGAATATGCTGAGGGTACTGCATTACATAACTATAATGGTACTGTTATAATAGAAAATTCATCATTTATTAATAACACTGGGAAAAATGGTGGAGTAATATTTTCAAAAGGTAATTTATCTATATCTAATACATTATTTACTAATAATTCTGCAGAATATGGTGGAATAATTTATTCAGCAGGATATGTTCAAAGAATAATGTTATATCCAGGATTTTTCATATATAAAGTAATGTCTGGAAATCTTACAATATCTAACACTACATTTAATAATTCCATAGCAAAAGAGGATTATGGAGCAATATATTTCTTAGGAATAGATTTAGTATTAGAAAACAATACTTTTAGTAATATTCAATCAAAAAATGAAACAATAGTAATTAAAGAAATTACAAATAGAATTATGAAAAATAATGTGTATATTAACTGTTCTATAAACTCAACAATTCAAATATCCTCTGATGCTACAAATCCATCACCTATGAAGGTAAATGATACTTTAAAATTCAATATAGATAATATAAAAATTAAGAATCCTAGAAATTATGATGATAACATAACAAGTAGTATTAAATATAATATATATTTAAATAATATTAAAATTGACACAACAGATTATAATCCAAATTCATTTAATATAATACCTACAATACATGATACAGTAACATTATATGTCATACCTACATTTACTAAAACTAAATCAAACACACTTATTGATGTGGAAATATATGATCTTAAAAATACTATTATTAAAGCAGAAAACACAGTAAGTTATAGTGATGAAAATACGACAATAAATATATCAGTAACTGATAAATTAGGAACATTAGTATCTGATGGTGGAATAATAAGGATATATGAAAATAATATATTGTTAGGTGAAGCTCCAACTCACAATGGTGTAGCTATTATTAAAATAAATCCATTATCAACAGGAATACATAATATAACTATAAAATATATTGGAACAGAAACGGGAATTTACAATAATCAAACAAACACATCATCTATATTCTCATTGGGAAAACATGTCTATGTAAGTCCAGATGTAACTGAAATACAAGAAGGTACATTATCTAATCCAACAACACTTAATGATGCTTTATCAAAAGTTGGAAACTATGGAACAATACATCTATTATATGGTACTAATGGAATATATTTCATTAATGAACCAATATATGTAGCTTATGGATATTTACATTCAACTACTAATAATATTAATATAATAGCTCAAAATAGAGTAATATTTGATGGTAGTGGTAATAATATGAGAATAATGAGTATAATTTATCGAAATGTATCTATGACTAATATCTCCTTTATCAATTCTAGATCAATAGTTAATAATGGAAATTTAACTTTAATAGATTGTATATTTGATAATAATACTGCAGAAATAAAAAATGGTGGAGCAATTGAGAATAATGGACATTTAATTATTATAAATAGCACATTTATAAACAACAAAGCTATTAATGGTGGAGCAATTAGTAATGGGGGAACTATTGAAACAAAAGGAAAAATATTATTCAAAAACAATGTTGCAGAACAAGGTGGAGCAATTAGTAATAATAATTTTGGAAAAATAGATATGAATGGTGAAATTTTATTCATAAATAACACTGTTAAAGGAAATAATAATGTCTATGCTGGAGCAATCTATAACTTAGGAAATATAACATTAACAGGTAACACTTTATTTATAAATAATACAGCAAGTGGTAATAGTATTATTTATGGTGGAGCAATTTACAACAAAGGAAATATAACTAGTATAGGAAATACTACCTTTAATAATAACAAAGTAATAGCAGTAACTGCAGGATCTGGAGGCTCAATATATAGTTTAAGTGGTGTACTTATTTTTGAAGGAAACAACACCTTTAATAATAATGAAGCTACTACAAATGGAGGAGCAATACAATTACCAACTTCAAATACTAAATTAATATTAAATAACAATACTATATTTAGTAATAATAAGGCATATGAATCTGGAGGAGCTATGTCTATCTTGACAGCCCTATTTGAAATAAATGGAAATATAACATTTAGAAATAATTCTGCAGATAAAGGTGGAGCATTATATTTAGTTGGAAGTAAATATATTCCACGTAAGTATAATATAGTAAATGCTATATTTTTAGATAATAAAGCATTTATTGAAGGTGGAGCAATTTACACAAATTACATAAATCTAACATTAGAAAATAATACTTTTACTAATATAATAAGTCCAAGTGAAACATTATTCCTAAATACTACAGGAACAAATATTTTATCTAATAATACATATATAAACTGTTCAATATTAACAACACCTATAATATTAAATTCAAACAAGTCCCCAAACTTTTTATTAAAAATAAATAGTACTATTATATTAATGCTTGAGCAATTTGAATTAATAAATCCTAGTTATTATGATAGTAACATATTAGATAATGTTTCATATAATATATATAGAAATGATGAACTTATAAAAAATAGTGATTCAATGATATATAACTTAATAGTTGATACAGATAGACAGATAACTACATATATTATTCCAAGTATTTTAAGTACTAAATCAAACATATTAACATTTAAAGTACAAAGTTATACTAATGTAATAATAGATCCAGTAATTGCACAAGTAGGCGATATAATTAATTTAAGAGCACAAGTAACAGATAGTGAAGGAAATCCAGTATCTAATGGACGTGTAATATTTAAAGTAAATGGTAAAACAATAAGAGATAATAATGGAAATATAATTTATGTACAAGTAATTAATGGAATAGCTATACTTGAAAATTATAGAGTACCAACAACTTGGATAAAATCAAAACCAGTACTAAATGCAGTTTATGGTGGAAATAATCAATATATAACTGGAAGAACAAATAATACGATACCAATGAATATAACTAAGAAAGAAGTATCTATGACAATGACAACAAACACTACAACAGTAAAACCAGGCCAAACAATAAAAATAACAGTGAAAATAACAGAAAAAGATACTAATGTAAATGAAGGACAGGTATTATTTAAGGTAAATGGTAAAACAATGAGAGATAATAAGGGATATATAGTCTACCATGAAGTTAAAGATGGACTAGTAACAATAACATACACAATACCAGAAAATGCCAGAGCACAAGACTATACATTCACATGTGTATATGGACACAAGTTATACAATAGAAACGATATAAACAGCACCATAACTGTTGTAAAAAACTAAAAAAAAATTTTAATAAATGAGAATTATATATAATTCTCGTCTATTTTTCTTTTCGGGTTTTCTAAAAAATATATATCTAAATTTAAAGAACTTAATTTTTAATAATATATTCCTTGTTAGTTATCTCCATTTTCTTGT
>NZ_MAIF01000069.1:0-2574 GCF_001729395.1 Methanosphaera sp. A6
TATTTAAATAATTGCATCATCTAATATATGCTGACATCCACAATCTCTACTAACAACAGTGTTTTTAATGGTTTTTGTAATAAGTTTAATTAATTTTTCTTCACAATCCTTCATAGCATCAATAACTTCTGTAATTGTTAGTTTATTTGGTGATATAGCTGCCGCATAATTTGTTACTGCACAAATACTACTATAACACATCTGTTTTTCCTTTGCAAGAACAACTTCTGGAACTCCTGTCATACCCACAACTTTTCCACCTATTAACTTATAAAACTGTATTTCAGCACCAGTTTCAAATCGTGGACCTTCTGTAGCAATGTATATTCCATAGGGATGTACATCATTACCAGTTATTAAATTAGTTCTAAGTGTTTCACAGTAAGGATTTGTACAATCAATATGTACAACTTCATTATCAAAGAATGTTGAAACACGATTATGTGTAAAATCTATGAAGTTATCTGGTATTAATATACTTCCAGGTTCTATATTTGTATCTAAAGAACCCACAGAGTTAGTTGCATAAACTTGATTTACACCAATTGTTTTTAATGCTTCAATATTTGCTCTATAATTAATTTTATGTGGAGGTACACTATGTCCTTGACTATGTCTTGGAATATATGCTACTTCTTTATTATTAATATCCAATATAGTGATTTGTGGAGCCTGTCCATACTCTGTCTTAACATCTTTTTTATCTACAATAGAGTATGTTTCAAGTAATGCTTTTGTTCCTGTTCCACCAATAATACCAATCATTAAGTTTACCCCTTAATTACACCTAATGGTTTCATTTGAGCAACAAGTTTACTTATACCTGTTTTATCAGCAGTTTTTACAACTGAATCAACATCTTTATATGCATTAGGTGCTTCTTCAGCAATAACTGGTTGTGAATTTGCTTTAAGAATAATTCCTTTATCTGCTAAATCTTTTGATATTTCTTCTGGAGTAAATTCACGTTTTGCACCAGACCTACTAAGTACTCTTCCAGCTCCGTGTGCTGTAGACCCAAATGTTTCATCCATTGCAGTTTCAGTTCCAGCTAATATATAGGATGAAGTTCCCATAGTACCTGGTATGAGTACAGGTTGACCTACACTTCTATATTCTTGTGGAATTTCTTTTCTTCCAGGACCAAATGCACGTGTTGCTCCTTTACGATGTACATACATATTTCTATTAATTTTACCAATTTTATGTTGTTCTTTTTTAATTATGTTATGTGCTACATCATATAATACATTTAAACCTAATGATTCTGCATCTTGTTTTAAAATATTTTCAAATGATTCTCTTACCCAATGTTGAATCATTTGTCTATTTGTCCATGCATAGTTTGCACCTGCAGCCATTGCTTTTAAGTAGTTTTGTCCTTCATCAGAATCTATTGGTGCACATGCAAGTTGTCTATCTGGTAGATTTAATTTTAATCTTTTTGCAGTTTTATCCATTTCACGTAGATTATCTGCACAGATTTGATATCCACATCCACGAGAACCTGTATGTATTAATACTACTACTTGATCCTTTTCTAGACCATATGCTTTTGCAATTTCTTCATCATATATATCACCTATTGATTGAATTTCTAGGAAATGATTTCCACTTCCAAGTGATCCAAGCTGTGGTATACCTCTTCTTTTTGCCTTTGTACTTACTAAACTAGCATCTGCTCCTTCCATACAACCATTTTCTTCAAGGAATTTAAGATCTTCTTCCCATCCAAATCCATTTTCTACTGCCCATTTAGCACCATTTTCTAGTACATCATCTATTTCAGATTCTTTTAAGTGTTTTATACCATTACTTCCAAGACCTGATGGTACTTTATTAAATAATTCATTAACAAGATCTTTAAGATGAGGTTGTATGTCTTGTTTTGTAAGATTTGTTTTTAGTAGTCTTACTCCACAGTTAATATCAAAACCTACTCCTCCAGGACTTACTACTCCATTAATTTCAGAGAATGCTGCTACTCCTCCAATACTAAATCCATATCCAAAGTGAATATCTGGTAATCCTATTGATCTTTTCTGTATTCCTTCAAGACATGCTACATTAGCTACTTGTTCAATTGCTCCATCTTCTAATGTTTTTATTGATTCTTCATCTAAATAAATTCTAGCAGGAACTCTCATATCTTTTCTTGCTGATGATGGAATTTCATATACACAATCTCTAACTTTTTCTAAATCTCCTTTTCCTACCATTTTTTCACACTCTTTGTCTTTATTTAAAATTATATTATATAATGTTGTGAATTATTAAATGTTAAAATAAATATTTAATTTTTTTTAAATTTATGTTAATTTCATATTTTTATTATAATATGTTATAATTTTGTTAGAAATAATACTTTTATTTTATTGTTATATGAAATTATTATTCTTTAGATTAATTATAATAATATCTTATTTTTAGTTATGGTTGAGATTTATATTATATTATCTTTTTTTTTAATTATATTATGACTTTTAAAATTAAATCAATTTTCTATCTATAAATATTTTAGTATTTTAACTATTTTTAGGAAATATAGTTCTTATTTTGAAATATTTATATAGT
>NZ_MAIF01000070.1:0-3226 GCF_001729395.1 Methanosphaera sp. A6
TTTTTTTTAAATTTTTTTTTTTTTTTTTGAATAAATAATTAATGAAAAAATATAATATCAAAAAAATAATAATAGTTGTTAAATATCAATTATTTATTTAAGAAATGTTAATTCTTTTAATAATTCTTTTTTAGTTTTTATATTATATTTATTATGTCTATTTGGTTTTCTACCTTCATAGAATCCATGACAAATGTAATGTGTTTCTGGATTTAAAAGTTTTAACCATTTTATCCGTGATAGGTCTTTGTTTTCACTTAGGTAATATCCTACATTGAACCATGGATTATTTTTTAAAAGAGAATATATTTCCAAATCCTGGTTTTTATCTGATGATTTAAGTAATATATACACATATGTAAAGAAATCATTAAATATTCGTTTTAAGATACTTGAATTATTTTTATAATAGGTTATTTCCATGTTTTTATCATTGATAATTTTCTTTTTTTCATCAAGGTCATTGAATGATTTTTTAAGTATTTCATGTATTTCTTCATTTTCTTTAATTATATTATCAGATATTTTAGTCTTGTTTTTTATTTCATCATATTTTTTATTTAAATCAGAATATTTTTTATTTATCTTATTAACATTAAGTTTTTCTATTTCTGAACGATTTAGCCAATATA
Source organism: Methanosphaera sp. A6 (assembly GCF_001729395.1). Classification (NCBI taxonomy): domain Archaea; kingdom Methanobacteriati; phylum Methanobacteriota; class Methanobacteria; order Methanobacteriales; family Methanobacteriaceae; genus Methanosphaera; species Methanosphaera sp. A6. The sequence continues at coordinate 633 of NZ_MAIF01000070.1, forward strand.
ATCTCTGTTTATATAATGTTTCAGAAACATTATTCAAAGAAGTTAATCTGGATTTAAAGTAATTTTCATAATCTTTATGTTTCATATTAGTCTTATTTAGATAATCTTTTAAATCAGGAAGTTTATCTTGAATTATTTGATGTAATACATCTTCTGATGATTTATAATCATTTAAATATGATTTGTATGGTAATTTGAATTTATCCATAGAACTATCTTCTTCACATATGGCCCAAATATCACTTCCACTACCTAAATAATCAGCTAGTTTTGAAGGTAAATATGGATTAATTTTAAAATCTTTTTTTGTAGGAGTATCATTAACAATCAAAATATCTAGTTTTGTAGATAAATTTAGGAATTCCAGTAGAGATACTTGGTTGTTAATAATAATACTTTCTGAAATGGATAAATCACTTATTAAATTTTTGATAAAGTTTGCATTTGATGTGAAAAAGTGAATTCTAATTCTCTTTTTAATTTTAGGATGTAATTTTTCAAAAGCATAAAACAGGTATTCTAAATGTCTTTTACCAACATATGTACCAAAATATCCAAAGTTTATAAAATTATTATCAATATTATAATCAGATTCTTTCACATGATAATATTTTTTGGGTAGTATGGGGTGGTGTTTTACCTCGGATTTTTCCATTACAAAATTTTTTATATTATATGGAAACTCTGATAACATGATTTCTCGTTGATTATGGTTGGTAAATCTAATTTTATCTGCAAAGACATATGGTAAATATTCACCAAGTAAATATAATCCATCATCTGGGTTAATATGAGGTAAATCTTCTTTTAAATCAATGGATTTATTATTATTGATGGTATCAATCGTTTTGTTAATTTTTTCTAGAAATACTTGATTGTGTATAACTGAATTTGATGGACGTACCTTATTATTTAAATCATAGAGTAATGGATCTGAAAATTCAGCAGTCCAACAAACATTTGGATGTTTTAATTTATATTCTAATGCTAAAAAATGTGAATCAATAGTCCAAGATCTACTTGTAATATTTTTGTACTCATAGTCTACCTTCTCAATTTCAATCATGGCCTCTTTAGTAAATTGGATTATATCATCTAATGCAATGGGAATAGCTGTTTTTTCTAAGTAAATTCTTTTATTTATATATTTTTCTATAAGATTATTGAAATCATAATCATATTTAACATTACTATTTAGTTTAATTTGAAAGGTATCTACTTTTTTATTAGCTTCCATAATTCTTTTAGATAGTACAATTCCACTAACATCATTCATAGGAGGAAATCTAGATGTAATTATTAAATCTTCACAAATATTTGAGGTATTCTTTTCAGTATTTTTATTTTTCATATTATCACAGTTTATTTTTCATCAGAATATTTTTCTAAGTAGTCTAATTCAACATAACTCCTTGATTTTAAGGTTCTTAAATAAAATAATTTGTTAGGTTCATTTAAATTATTTAACATAAGAGAATCAATTTTTTTATCTTCATGTAATTTTTGAAAATCATCATGCATTAAATCCCAAAAAGTATTTTTATATTTTTCTTCCATCATATGATACCATTGGGAGATATAATTTATTTTATAATTAGTTAATTGGTATTTATACATATTAACTAAATTCAATTCTTTGAAAATACTAATTACTTTATTACTTATGGGTATTACATCAAAGTATTTATTATCATATTCAGAAGTTATAGATGATGTATGTCTACTGCGTAAATAAAAATGTTTTTTTAATAACGACATTCTTTTAGCTTGCAACATCACACCCCAAAAGAAGGGATTATCTTCAAAAAGAAGTTTTTCAGCAAAGTGGACTTTTTTTACTAAACTTCTTTTATATATCTTCTGACATGCACTTATTGATATACTGAATATAATGTTAGAAATATCTTCATGTGAGAAAACTTTATTTTCAAAATCATCAGGAATAGGTGTTAAATTGTAGTAACTATCCTCATAATATTCACCAGTTTCTTCTGAATAATTTTTCATTAAGAATAATAAAATGTCTAAATCATTTAATTTAACTTTTTTATATAATTCTTCACATGTATTTAAGTCTATCCAGTCATCAGAATCAAGAAACATAATATATTCTCCAGTAGCCATTTTTATAGCTTTATTTCTAGCTACTCCGGGACCACTATTTTTTTGTGTAAAAAATTTAAATCTATGATCCTTATTTGCATATTTTCTAAATACATCTAAAGTATTATCTGTAGATCCATCATCAGCACAAATTATTTCAATATTTTTTAATGTTTGATTTTTTACACTATTTAAACATCTTTTTAGATATTCCTCTCTATTGTATGCACAGATAATGATGGATATTTTTGGTGTGTTAGATTTTTTATTTGAATTATTATTTTGCATCTGTTCAAATTCAATTTTTTTAAGTGTTATGTCTTCATCTATTTTAATTAATCTTTTTTCATACTCCTTTTGATTTTTTTCTAAATTATTTGTTATTTTATTAAGATTATCAACGTATTTCACATGTTTTTGATCTATTTTTTCTTCCTGAACTTTTAATTTTTCTTGTAGTTGTATAATATTAGTTTCTTTATCTTCCAAGT
>NZ_MAIF01000071.1:0-19641 GCF_001729395.1 Methanosphaera sp. A6
AATTAAAAAATTTTTTTAATTAAAACTTTTTTTTAATATAACAAAATATTATTTACAAAACAAGGAAAAAACAAAAAGGAATGATAATAAAATGCCTGTAATCAATTTTACATATGAAGAATTATTCGAACAATTAGGTGAAGAATTACCAAAAGATGAACTTATAAACATACTTCCAATGATATCAAGTGATGTTGAATCATATGATGATGTGGAAGTAAAAGCAGAATTTTTTCCAAATAGACCAGACTACTACAGTGTAGAAGGAATTGTACGTTCACTAAAAGGATACCTTGAACTAGAAAAAGGAATACCTGAATATGATGTTAAAAAAACAGACACAACAATAACAGTGGATAGTGAACTTGAAAATATAAGACCATATGTTGCATGTTGTATGATAAAAAATGTTAAAATTGATGATAATCAACTTCGTAATATCATGGAATTCCAGGAACACCTACACTGGGTAATTGGAAGGGACAGGAAAAAAGTAGCAATAGGTATTCATGATCTTGATAAAGTAGAAGGACCATTTTATTATAAAGCAGGAAATCCTAATGAAACATCATTTATACCATTGGAATCTAGAGAAAACCTAACATTAAATGAAATTCTAGAAAACCATGAAAAAGGAGAAAAATACGCTAAACTACTCAAAGAATTTGATAAATACCCATTAATTGTTGATGGAAATGGAAATATAATGTCTATGCCACCAATAATAAACAGTGAACTTACAAAATTAACAACAAAAACAACAAACCTCTTCATAGATGTAACAGGAACAGATATTAATGCTGTTACAAATGCATTAAATATTATTGCAGCAAACCTCTCAGAAAATGGAGCAACCATTGAAACAATAGAAGTAAACTATCCATATCATGATAATAAAACATATCCTGACTTTGAACCTAAAATTATAGATGTACATACAAAAACTGCACAGGAATATATAGGTATTGATTTAACTGCAGATAAAATAGTTGAAACACTAGAAAAAACAAGATTCAATGCAACAAAAATTAATGAAGAGACTGTACGTGTTACAGTACCAAGATATAGAATTGATATACTACATGAGGTAGATATTATTGAAAACATAGCCCTAGGTTATGGATTTAATGAATTACCTGCACAACTACCAGACTTTGCAACAGTAGCAAATCCAGATTCAAAAAGACAGTTTGACCAAATTCTTGAACAAGTAATGATAGGATTATCATTTACTGAAATAAAAAGTTTAATGCTTACAAGTGAAACACAACATTATACAAAACTTAGAAAAGAAGTCGAAGAAGATCGTGTAACAGTAGCTCAACCAATAACACAAGATAGAACAATGATTAGAAAATCATTAATAAACAGTCTTCTTGAATTTTTAGAAGATAATAAACATGAAGAACTTCCACAGAAAATATTTGAAATTGGGGATGTAGCATATATCAATGAAAATGCAGAAACAAAAATGGTTACTGTTAAAAAATTAGCTGCTGCACAAATCTCTTCTGTTGCAAACTTCACAACAATAAAATCAATAGTTGAATCATTTGTAGCAAATATGGGATTTGAAATGGAATTAGAAGACCATGATGATTCAGCATTTATTAAAGGTCGTTGTGCTAAATTCACTACAAAACCATTGAATAAAAACACACCATTTACATTTAAAGGATATTTTGGAGAAATTCATCCAGAAGTTCTTACTAACTTTGAACTTGAATATCCAGTAATTGCATTTGAAGTAGAATTTAGTGAAGTTGAATAGATTTTAAAAATAAATTCAATTATTCCTTTTTTATACCTTTTTTTAAAATTAAAGAGAACATGTAATAATTCTGTTTTTGATGTTTTTCAACAAGATTTTCTTGTTACTATGTTTTATAATTATCAAATATTTGATGTTTTTTTTGTATATTATATATAATAAATAATATTAATAGAACAATAATTGTCGCACACTCTTAAATCTAAATACAAAGTTTAATCTAATAAAAAAAAGTACTATTTCTTCTAAAAAAATAAATAATTTTTTATAATCATGAAAAATAAATATAATTATATGAAATATAGAACTTTAGGAAAAACAGGTATTAAATCATCAATTTTAGGTTTTGGTGCAATGAGACTACCAACTATTGATAATAATCCAGAACATGTTGATATTAACGAAACAGAGATGATGATTGAATATGCTATAAATCATGGTGTAAACATATTTGACACAGCATGGGTATACCATACAACAGATAGAAGTAAACCTGGAGTTAGTGAAACAATTCTTGGAGATATACTCTCTAGAGGATTTTATGACAAAGTTCACATATCAACAAAAATGCCTTCATGGGAAATAAAATCATGGGAATACTTTGATACAACACTTGATAAACAATTAGAACGTTTAAAAACAGATACTATTGATTTATTTTTTGTTCATTCAATAAAAGATTCATTCTATGAAAATATTAAAGAAGGTGGATTGTATGAATTTGTTGATAGAGCTATAAGTGATGGAAGAATAAAACATGTGTGTTTTTCAACACATGGATCTTATGAATTATTAAATCAAATACTTGATGATTATGATAAATGGGAATGTGTACTAACACAATTAAATTATCTTGATGAAACTGATAATACTGGCTTAAGAGGTGTTGAAAAAATAAATAAATTAGGTTTGGGAACAATTATAATGGAACCATTACGTGGTGGAAAATTAGCACAAAAACAACCCTCAACAGTTCAAGAAATATTCAAAAAATCCTCAAAATCATACACCCCTCTTGAATGGGCTTTTAACTATTTATGGGATAAAAAAGAAGTTAACTGTGTTTTAAGTGGTATGTCTTCATTAGAACAAGTAAAAGAAAATATTAAACTAGTTGATAAGACAGAAATTGGAATATTATCAGATGATGATAAGAAAATATTAAGACAAGTAAAAGAAGAATATGATAATTTAAATCATATTAAATGTACATCCTGTAACTACTGTATGCCTTGTCCACATGGCGTTAATATTCCTAAATGTTTTAGAGAGTATAATATGGATTTACTTGGAGATGAAACTATTAATTCAATTCAATATAAATTTCACATGCACGAAGATAGACAGGCACATAACTGTGTAAATTGTAAAAAATGTATAGAATCATGTCCACAATCAATTAATATTCCTAAAGAATTAAAGGTAGTAGAAAAACATTTTGGAGCTTAAATAAATGGTTAAAGAATTAGAAGTAGTTAATATTATTCCAAGAATATTATCTATTGGTGAAATAGCAAAAGAATTATTTAAAGAAATTAATAAAATATCAGATAATGAAATTATACTCAATTTTAAAGGTGTAGAATATATGTGTGTTTCCTTTGCTCAGGAATATGGACATCAGAAAAAATTATCTAAGAAAAAAATTACTGAAACAAATATTAGTAAAGAAAATGAAAATCTACTTAATTTATCTAAAAATTTGTATATATACTGATTTAATCTAATTTTTTAAAAAAAAAGTGGGATAAGTATGAAAATACTTATTCTCCCATTATTGTTATGTTAATAACCCGATTTCTTCGTGGACCATCAAGTTCAACAAAAAATATACTCTGCCATGTACCTAAATTAATCATACTATCAATTATTGGTAATGTTTGATTAGCTGTGGTAAACAGAGCCATCAGATGACTTCTTGCATTATTATCTATTAAATCATGATAATATTCTTTTTTTGGAACTATTTCTCTAAGAAAGTTAATATAATCTTTTTTTAAACCATTCTCATTTTCATTAATAACAATGGCTGAAGTTGTATGTTTAGTGGATATGTTAATTATTCCATTATGAATTTCATGACTTCTAAGAATACTTTGAATATCTTCTGTAATATCTATTAATTCAATATCATTATTTGTGTTGATACTTATTGTTTTATGTATTATTGACATGACATCACTCTAAAATTGTGATTCTATATCATCATATTCCATAGTTCTTTCACAATAATAACATCTAAGTGTAATAGGTTGCTTATTTTGTACAGCAAATCTCTTTTGTATTGGTTCATTGGAATTTGTTATACAATTTGGATTACTACATGTGACTACATCAGTAATTTCATCCATAAGATGTAAGTGGGATTTTCTAATATTTTGATAATCCCTAATAATATTGAGTGTTGCTTGAGGTGCTAGAAGAACTAACTTATCAACTTCATCTTGTGATAATTCTCTTCCTTCAATTTTAATTATATCTTTACGTCCCATATCTGATGATTCAACATTAATAGCAACCATAATAGCTGTTTCATCATCTGGTAATTTAAGCATGTTTAAAATATTTAATGAACGGTTAGCAGTAATATGATCAATTACTGTTCCATTTTTAATTCTTTTAACTTTTAATTCAGATTTTGTCATGTTATTTACTTCCCTTTTTTTTATTCTATTTCTTTTTTCCATTTTCTTGTTTTAATAGCTTGACCTGTATTGAAGTCTTTTATTTCATAACTTGAGAGTAATGCCTTACCAAATGCTAATAATTTATCATCCTTATTTACAATTAACACTTCATCATTACGTCTTATATTTTCATCACAATCTAGTACAAACTTATTAAATACTGATTTTCCCTTTAATGCAAATGGTTCAGAATCTTCTGATACAACTACCCTATTATGTGGATATTCTAGGAATTTATGTAATCTTTTTGCTCCAAGATCTGATAGAATTAAAAATCCATCATTTGCCCTCATATTTACTATATTTTCATTATCTTCAAATACATGTCGTATTTTTTTAGTTTTACGACTTTTTTCTATGGTGATTTTATCTTCATCTCCACCAAATAATGCATTTCCAGCACCACATCCAAACTGGTAATCAGCAATATCATTTAAACGGTTAAAATCACTTATTTTAGCTTCAGGAAGTTGTAATTCATCTTCTATAAGATTAAAGTTGGTGATGTCAAATTTTTCAATAACTTTCCTATGAATTAAAACATTATCATATTTTTTAGAGTAGTTGTTAATAATATCTCTGATAAATCTTTTTGAATCCAAATCATGAATTGAAGGGGATTCATTTTGTGCTAATGGATAGAATTCATCTAATCCTAATGGTATTATTCCAAATGGAATATCTGCTACTACAACATCACTGTTTGAATAATCAGTATTTGTTGTATTGGAGTAATATGTTGGTATTTTTGGTGTGTATTTCTTAATATATTCCCTATTTACATATTTAGTGTATGGTTTTCTTGTATGAGGTAGTATTACTAGATTTTTATTCTTAGGCTTAATATTTTCTAATTGTTTTAAGTGTTTAGGCACTTCACTTCTTGCAAGAGATTCATATCCTGTGTAGAAGAATGCTGATTTTTTACTACTAGGATTTAATCTTTCCATATCTTCTTTATATTCCATGAGTCTTCTTAGTCCATCAAGTAGAAATGGATGTGATCTACATCGTAGTTCTACTAGTTTCATTAATTCTCCATCAACAATTGCCTGTCTTATTCTTCTAATTTCTGCAAAGCTAATATGAAGGTTATGTTCTGCTATGAGTTTTGCACGTTTTTTCTGGTCCATTTGTTTAAGTTCATCTACAGTATATTCACAACATACTCTACAACTACATGGCATTTCTATAAGATCTTCTAATCTTAGTGTACCATCAGGCATCATGAATCTATCTTTATTTGCATATAAAATATATGCTGCACTATCAAATAAATCACAACCCATTGCTGTTGCTAGTGCAAATACCATTGGATGTCCTGCTCCCATAAGATGTCTTGGTTTGTTTTCAGGTAGTCCTCTCATTGAATACATTACAGCATCAACTAAATCTGCATATCTATACATTTCCATTAATGGTACTACTGCTCCTATTGGATAAATATCTGCATCATACTTAGATATTTCCTTTGCACATTTTTCTCTTAAATCTGGAAATGTGGAACCTTGAACAACACTATTTAGTAGTAAATCACTTTTTACATTTGCTGCTTCCTTTGCACGTTCTATTGTAATTTCAAGGTCATTTTCTGCTTCTTCTCTTTTTACATATGGTGCTGTTGGAATATCTAGTGATGTTCCTATGTCTGTTTTTATTGCTTCTTGGAATTTTATTACTTCTTCATTTGTAATATCTATATCACCATATACTGATAATTGAAATGAACCAGAGTCTGTTTCTATTGTATTAGGAAAATCTATTAGACTATGAACTCCTTCTTCTAATGCTTTTTTCTTAAGTTCTTCATTTTTATAGATTATATATGAATTTGTAATAACTATCTGAGCACCTAACTTCTTAACATCTAATGTTTGTTTACCTGGATGAACTACAGGCATTAGAGCAGGAGTGGTTACAGTTCCATGTGGTGTTTTAAATTTACCTACCCTTGCCATTGCATCTTTATATTTAATTTCAAAATCCACGATTATATCCACCATTATTATTTTTTTTATTTCTTATATTATGTATTATATTTATATTTCTTAAATGAAATAATTTATTAAAAAATTATATTAAAAGAAATATTATTAAATTCAAAAAAATCATTAAAAATAGATTCAAAAAAAATGGTGGATGTATTATTATTCATATTCAATCTTATCATCCATACCCTCTTCAGGTTCAATATGAATTAATACATCCTTAATTTCAGGATATTCCTCACATATCTTTTCTTCACAAATATGTGATAACCTATGTGCATCAGCTAGTGATAAATCCTTAGATAATACTAGATGCATATCTAAAAAAATTGTTGAAGCTGTTCCTCTTGTTCGTACATTATGTACCTCCTTTATTTCATTTATATCTTTTACTACATCTTCTATTTCATAGGTAGATAAGATATTTTTATCAAGTAATATGTTGATATTGGAGTATAGGATTGTTAGTCCAGTTTTTATAATTAGTAATGAAATTCCAATAGATAATATTGGATCAAGTATAGTATAACCTAATTGAACAAATACAAGACTTATTATTATGATAAATGTTGCAAGAGCATCACTTTTTATATGTTCACTATCTGAAAGAAGTATGTTGCTATGTAATTTTTTAGCCATGCTTTTTTCATAATATGCAGCTATTAGTGTTATAATCAATGTAATTATCATTACAAGATATGTTGTTATAGAAATTGATGGTGTTGTAATTGCAAAGAAACGTTCAAATGCAGATGAAATTATTTCATATGCCACTATAAACAATGTAAATGATATTAATATTGATGCAAAAGTTTCTAATTTATAGTGTCCATACCTATGTTCTTTATCTGAGGGTTTTGCTGAAACAAGTAGTATTACTATTCCAACGATGTTTGAAACAGCATCAAGTAGTGAATCATAACCATCTGCTGTAATACTTAAAACTCCTGCTTTATATCCATATATAATTTTAACTAAACCTATAGCTATGTTAATTATTAATATAAGTACTAAAACTTCTCTAACTTTTCTATAATATTCATTAGACATATAATCATCTATTATTTAACCTCAATTTAATTATAAAATTTATATTTAATTAATAATTAAGTATTTTATTATGAGGTATAACTAAATAATTATGTATTCTTATAAAGAGTTATTTTAAATTAATGTTTCAAAGCATGAAAGGTCATATAATATACTATATTTAATTAAAGTATATTATGATTTAAATAAAAAGAATAATCTACAATACATATTGTTATTCCTATTTTTGTTTCAAAAATCACCTCATGTTTATTGAACAGAAGAATGATTTTATAATAAATAATATACAAAAAGAGAATATGATATTTCATGTAAAATATTCCAAATAGACAAGAATATTCCTATCATTATGGGAAGAGTATTTGAATTAAAAAAAGAAATGTAAAACTAATTGTAAATAACTATATATACTATGATTATACATATTAATAATTAAAGGAGATGAATAACATGAGTGAATTACCACACGCACCAATTTCAAGAATAATAAAAAATGCTGGAGCAGCACGTGTAAGTGATGATGCAGTTGTAGCATTAGCAGAAGAATTAGAAGTTATTGGAGAAGAAATTGCATCACAAGCAATACTTCTTGCAAAACACGCAGGTAGAAAAACTGTTAAAGCAGAAGACATTGCACTTGCAATGAAATAAATATTCTTCTTATCTTATTTTTTTTATAATAGACACATCACTCTTTTTTTATAAAGTAACTATTACTTTTTAAGTTATAAATATTCTCTAAATAAATCTTATTTTTTTTTACATATAAATTAGGAAAATTACATTATAAATACCATATATAAATATAATGTATTAATAATTAAAGAAACATAGAGGGTGTAAATATTAAATCAATGTCAAACGTAGACATTCATAGAATGGTTAATGAATTAAACAAAGAATTAATAAATACTAGAATTGACAAGGCATACCAGCCTGATGTTGATACTATTAGAATAAAACTACGAAAAGCAGGAGAAGGACGTAAAGACCTGGTAATTCAAGCAGGTGTACGAATTCATTTAACAAACTACCCTCAACCAAACCCCACAATACCACCAAATTTCCCAATGTTACTTAGAAAACATTTAAGTGGAGGAAGTATCACATCAATAGAACAACATAACTTCGATAGAATCATTAAAATCAAGGTGCAAAAAAAGGAAGAATACACAATACTTGTTGAATTATTTAGTAAAGGAAATATCATACTATTAGATAAGGATAATAACATTATTTCACCATTAAAACATAAAACATGGCATGATAGAAAAATCACTGCACATGAGGAATATAAGTATCCTCCAGAAAAGGGAATTAACATAAATAACTGTAGATTTGAAGATTTAAAAACTGTTATAAATACATCTGATAGAGATATAACAAGAACACTTGCAACAAATGGTCTTGGTGGTTTATATGCAGAGGAAGTTATAAGCTACACCTCAATTAACAAAGAAAAACTTGCAAAGGAATTAACTGATGATGAAATTACACAACTAAATAATGCTATCAATGAATTATTTAATAAAATAGAAACTAATCCACAACCACAAATTATACTTGATGAAAATGATAAAAATAAGGATCTAGTACCTATTACATTGAATAAATATGCTCAATTTAAATCAAAATCATTTGAAACCTTTAATATGGCTGCTGATGAATTTTATAGTAAGAAGATTGTTAGTGATATTAAAAATAAGGAAGAAAAATTATGGGCAAAACGTATTGGTAAGTTTGAAAAACGTTTGAAAATGCAGGAAGAAACTCTTGAAGGATTCTATAAAACAATTGAAGATAAACAACACAAAGGAGATACTATTTATGCTCATTATAATGAAATTCAACAGATAATCAATGTAATACATCAAGCACGTGAAAATTATTCTTGGAAAGAAATTGGTTCAATTATAAAAAAATCCAAAAAAGAAGGTAAAATTCCAGAACTTGAAATGATTGAGTCTATTGACAAAATGGGTGTAATTAATTTAAAACTTGATGATACTCATGTTCAAATAGATAGTAATATTGGAATTCCTGAAAGTACTGAAAAGTATTATAATAAGGGTAAAAAAGCTAAACGTAAAATTGATGGTGTTAACAAAGCTATAGAAAATACTAAATCCGAAATTAAAAAGCTTGAAGATAAAAAAGAAGTTGCTATTGAATTGTTACGTCAGAAACAGGAAAAAAGAGAAAAACGTGAACTTAAATGGTATGAAAAACTCAGATGGTTTATTAGTAGAGATGGTTATCTTGTAATTGGTGGTCGTGATGCTAATAGTAATGAACAGGTAGTAAAGAAATATTCTAAAAATAACGACATATATCTACACTGTGATATTCATGGAGCACCATCTACTATAATTCAAAACAAGAATGAAGATGAAATACCAGAGAGTACATTGTATGATGCTGCTTGTTTTGCAAGTAGTTTTAGCAGTGCTTGGACTGAAGGATTTAGTTCATATGATGCATATTGGGTTACTCTAGATCAAGTATCTAAAACACCACAGAGTGGAGAATTCTTAAAAAAAGGTGCTTTTGTAATTAGAGGTAAGAAGAATTTTATTCGTAATGTTCCAGTGTTAATTGCTATTGGTGTTGTTGATTATGATGATGATAAAAGAATTATGGCAGGACCTGTTGAATGTCTAAAAGAAATGACTGATAAATACGTTATTGTAAAACCAGGTTTTACAAAGAAAGAGCGTATATCTAAGGAAATATTACATAAAATTGATGCAGAAAAAGTATTTAGTATTGATGATATTGTACGTAGTTTACCTAGTGGTAAATGTGATTTATTAGATATTCGTGAATATAATCAAAAGTATGGAAAGATTAGATAAGAATGTTTTTTCATTCTTATTAAAAAAATATAGGATATAAAATGTTAAATCTTTCCTACTAATTAAAATTATATCTATGTTTATATATAAAGTTTTATTTTTTTTAAATTAATATTTATAAATAAAACACTTCTTTTTTTATTATTTGAATTTACTTTATTTATTCTTCTCTATAATCTTCTCCAGGCATTAGAGGAACTGTCATTGTACCTATAATTTCATCTTCCACATTTTTTGCAAACAATTCCACATCTTGTTCTATACCCGGGAATGTGTTGTAGTGCATTGGTATTACTATTCTTGATTGTAACCATTTTGCTGCTATTGCTGCATCTTCTATTCCCATGGTGTATTTATCTCCTATTGGAATTAGAGCTATGTCTGGTTTATATATGTCTCCAATTACTGTTTTCATGTCACCAAAGAGTCCTGTATCCCCTGCATGATAGATTTTTTTACCACTTTCTAGTGTTATTACAAAACCTGTTGCTGATCCTCCTTCTTCTACTTCTTCTGTGAAATCTATTGAAGAGGTATGTCTTGCATCTGTCATTGTAACATTTACTAGATTGTTAATTGATACTGTTCCTCCAATATTCATTGCTATTGCATTTATTCCTTGACGTTGTACAAAATTTGCTATTTCTGCTGTGGCTATTATTGTTGCTCCAGAGTTGTTTGCTATTTCAAGTGCATCACCAAAGTGATCTGAATGTCCATGTGTTATGAGTATTACATCTGCATCTATTGTTTCTACAGGTGTTGAACATAAGGGATTATTACTAATAAATGGGTCTATTAGCATAATTAATCCTTCTTCTGATACTATTTTAAATGCTGAATGTCCAAAGTATTCTATCTTCATTTTATCAATCCTCATGTAATGTTAATATTATATATGTTTATTTAATATTATTTAGATTTTCTATTACTTTCAGGGCATTTTCTCTTCCATTGTATTTTAGAAATGTATCATATAATTTTGGATTTATTTCTATTTTATCTAGATTATTTATTGTGTTGTTAATAAGTTCTAGTAATTGTTGTTTTTGTTGTGTTTCTATTGTTTTTGTTATGTTGTATTGTCTCATTTTCTTAAGGTTTCTCTCTTGTTCTATATGATTTTTTATTGGTATCATTATGTTTGGTTTTTTTATTGATATTAATTCCATTGATGTTGTATGACCTGCTAGTGTTATTGTTAAATCTGAGAGTTTCATCCATTCAATTAGATTGTATGTGAATTGTTTTATTATTACCTTTTTATTAGAAGATGGTAATTTAAAGATATCTGGATTTAATTCAAGACCTGTGAATATGAAAATTTTATCTACTTCTATTTCTTCAGATACTGCACATATGTTTGTTATTAATTCTTTTCCAAAATCACTTCCACCAATTGTTACTAGAAGAATTTTTTCATTATTATCTAGGCCATATTTTCTTCTTAGATTTTCCTTAGTATCTATTTCCTGTGGGTTTTTATGTAGTAGAGGTCCTATAAATTCTGTTTTATCTTCAAGTTCCTTGGGTATTGTTATGGATTCAGGTATATCAGGTATTAATATTTTATTTGTTGACTTGGATATTTCTATTATGAATTTTCTTATACTTTTTTCAAAGTATTTTATTGAAGTCATATTTGTATTTTGTGAAAATCCAAATGTTAGGTCGTTTGTTATTATATAGCATGGAACATTTAGAAATTTAGCTGTTATTGGAGGAGAGTAAAGTGAATCAGTTATTATTAAATCTGGTTTTATTTTTTTTATTATTCTTGATTCTCTATACATACTTTTTATGAAGGTAAATGGTATATCTTTAGATTTTTTCACTGATTTTTCTATATCAAGTACTCCATCTTCATGGTGGAAGTTCATGGGTGGTAGATTATATGGTTTGTAGTTGTTTTTTTGCAGGTAATGTAGTCCTGTCCCATAGCTTGCAAAGTAGATTTTATGACCTTTTTTCTCAAGTAGTTTTGCTAGTGCAACATCCCTTGATGAATGACCAATACCTACCCCACATGTTGTAATTAGTATTTTCATAAGTTATAACACCCATTTTTTACTTATATTATATATTAGTTGTTTTATTTTATACTATTTTAAGTATTACTATATTATAAAAAAAGTAATACTTTTATATGTGTAATACCAATATATACAATAAGTAATACTTTGGGAGGTGTTATTATTAAATTAATTGTTGATGAGAAAGGTCAAGGTGCTGCTGAATATATATTATTATTTGGAGGAGTAATAGTTATAGCATTAATAGCCCTTCAAATATATTCTAGTTACTTTTCTAATGAAAATATATTCAGTGCAAAAGAGGATGCTCAACAAATTAGAGCCAATCTTACAAATAAAACATGATGTTCTATTAATGATAGATGAAAAAGGACAGATAAGTGCTGAATTAATACTAATATTAGCTACAATAAGTATGATTGTTTTAATAACAGCCCATTTTACAATTAATTATCTAAATGAAATAAACAATCACACACAGATAATCTTAAACACCAGTAGAAATTCCATACTATCTAATATCTAAAAAGAAGTTATAATAAAGTTCCTTTTTGATCTATTTCCCCTTTTCTTATACGGGTTGAAGAAATTGGAACACCATCATCAGCTAATATCCATTCAATTATTATAATATCCAATGGATTTAAACCATTTTCACATCGTATCTTGTTTATTTCAATGGCTGATTTTTCTGTTTCCTTACTTACTACTATTGCATCAAGATTTTTATCAGTATCTGCAGTTCCATTTGAATCCATGATTTTTTTAATTATATATTTTTTGTTGTATGGTTTTATTATTGATTTTAATTTAGTTATTCTGACTTCACATGGTTCAATTACGTGATTTTTCATTGATGCAAAATCATCTGAAGTTATACCAATTAAAACTTCATCTGCCATTGTAAAAGCTGCATCTAGTAGGGCTTCATGTCCCTTATGTAGTTTATCGAACGTTCCTCCCACAGCTATTTTTCTATATTTCGCCTTCATATAAAATTCCTTTACTATTTTATCTTTAAAATAAGTTTAAAAATATTCACTAGTTTTATATTTCTAAATAATATTATTTAAAGGAATTTATAGAAATACTTTATGAAAACTTCATTAAATCATAAATTTTAAAAGAAATCAAAGATATTTCATTAATTCAAAAAGTATATATATTATTATTTTAAAAAATATTAAACACTTGCTTAGGCAATAGTTGTATTTAAAATTATTTGAAATAAAACAATTATATATGAAAGAATTATTGTATATTATTATTTTTCAAAAATTCCAAAAAAAAACTAAAAGGAGGCTAAAATATGAACACAAATAAAAACATGAAAAATAATAATGAAAAAAACGATAAAGTAGATCTAATAAGAGGCGATCCTAAAATTGCAATAAAGGCAATAGCATGGCCAATGATAATAACACTTGTACTCAACATGGTATATAACATGGTAGACAGAGTATGGGTAGCAGGACTAGGATCAGATCCACTTGCAGCAATAGGATTTGTAACACCATTATTTATTATAATAGGTGGAATAGCAAATGGATTTGGAGCAGGAGCAAACTCCCTCATTTCACGATATATAGGAGCAAATAAAAAAGATAGTGCAGATAATAGTGCACTACATGGAGTAATAATAGGACTTATACTATCAATACTTATACCATTAATACTACTACCATGTCTTGAAAATCTACTCATAGTAATGGGTGCCTCATCAGTAATAACATATGCAAAACCATATGCAGCAATCATAATACTAGGATCATTTACACTAATATTCAATGGAATATTATCAAGTGAATTAAGAGCAGAGGGTGATGTAAAACGTGCCACAATAGCCCTTATATTTACTGGTGTACTAAATATGATAATAGATCCAATATTCATATACACATTAAATCTTGGAGTTGAAGGAGCCGCACTTGCAACAATACTCTCAGCAACAGTAGCAACATGTTTAATGTTATACTGGATGTTTATTAAAAAGGACACATACTTATCATTTAAAATAAAAGAATTCCATTACAATGCAAAAATAACAAAGGAATTAATTGCAGTAGCACTACCAGCTAGTGTAGAACAACTTATAATATCCGTTTTAACAATAATAGGAAACTTAATATTATCCATTGTTGCTACAACAACAATAATTGCAGGATACACTGCAGCATGGAGTGTTATACAAGTGGGTATGATGACAAGTGTAGGTATAGGAACAGCAGCAATAACAGTTGGAGGAGTAGCATATGGAGCAAGAGACTATGAAAAACTTAAAACAACATGTTACTATTCAATAAAATTATCCATGATAATAGCCATAGCAATAGTTATTTTAATAGAAATATTTGCACCACAAATAGCACTATTATTTAGTTATTCAACATCAAGTGCACATCTAGGAGTTATAATAACAGAAACATTAAGAATACTTGCATTATTCCTACTTGGAATTCCACTAGGTTTATGCTCAGCATGTGTATTCCAAGGAATGGGAAAAGGAACAATATCACTTATATTAACAGTAATAAGAGAATTAATATTAGTACTCCTACTTACACTCATATTTACATTTGTATTTGGACTAGCCCAGTATGGACTATACTATGGACTTGTTCTAGGAGTTGCAATAGGTTCCATAATAGGATTTATAGTATTTAAATATTATTTAAAAAGATTAATAAAATATAAAGAATAATATTTATACTAATATTTCTTTTTGAAAAATAATTAAAAAAGGATGATACCAATGACAATGCCAAAAAAATTTACAAAAGAAAATGCCCATAATTTTCCCATAAGTTTCATACTCTCAACAATATACAGACAACACACAATCTATCTAAAAAATACACTAAAACCCTATGATGTATCAGTAGGTGAATATCCTACAATAATGAAATTATTTAAAGAAGGTAAAAAAACACAACATGAACTTGCAGAAGCTTTCCACATGACAGAGGGTACAATAGCTAGAACTGTTCGTAACTTGGAAGATAAAAATATTATAACACGTAAAATTGATAAAAACAACAGACGACAAAACTTCGTATACATTACAGAAAAAGGGGAAAAAATAGCATCATTAATTGAAAACTTTGATTCTCTATGGGAAGAGGAAGTATGTGGTTTTCTTAATAAAAAACAAAAAAATGAAATTAAAGAAATATTATATGATATTACAATTAATTCCCTCAATCAAAATAAAAAATAAATCCCCCATCCCTCTTTTTTATATCTACTAATTTTTATAAAAAAATAATAACCATGAAAAATATATAATAACTTAACCATATAAAAAAAAGTATTAATTTTAGGAATATTTTTTATGATTGAAGAGTACAATACAGTAATTAAAAATCCAAAAAAAGTCATAACTCGTTTTGCATCATGTTATCCTAATATATACAGAGTAGCAATGTCTTCCATGGGATACCAGATAATCTATGACTATCTTAATGCCCGTGAAGATATATACTGTGAAAGAGTAATTTATCCACAGACAAAGAGTATTGAAACAAGAAGTGATTTAGCAGATTTTGATATTGTTAGTTTTACATTACAATTTGAGGAAGATTACTTCAATATGATAGATATGCTAAAACATAGTAATATTCCATTAGAGAGTAAGGATAGAACAAAAGACCATCCTCTTGTTATAGCAGGAGGACCATGTGCTACATCAAATCCACTTCCAATATCTAATTTTATTGACTTATTTGTTATAGGTGATGCAGAATTAATACTTGATGAAATTATCGATGTAAATAGTGATACAAATAATCCACGTGCTGATATCTATGATTTTCTTGAAATACCTGGTGTATACAAGCCAGGACATCCAACTAAAATTCAACAAGTAAAGAATATGAAGGATGCATGGAGACCAATCTACCAGATAGTAACAAAAACTGATGATAAAAGATTTACACCCGCATTTGGTAGTAATGCATTTTTAATGGAAGTATCACGTGGATGTACAAGGGGTTGTAGATTCTGTATGAGTGGTTGTATGTATAGACCTCGAAGAGAAGTACCACTAAAAACACTAATAGAAACTGCTATTAAAACAAGACAAGTTACAGGACAGAATAAGGTTGCCCTACTTGGAGAGGCTGTTAGTGATTATAGTCGTATTGAAGAGTTATGCTGGAAACTTACAGAGGAAGGTTTTCAAATAGCAACACCATCACTTAGAGTTGAATCAGTCTCAGATGAACTACTTGAAATTTTAAAGGAAAATGGACTTAAAACAATAACAATAGCACCAGAAACCATAGAAAAACAACGCTGGAAATTAAATAAACCTATGACTGACCAACAAATCATAGAAACTATCGATAGGGCAATGTCACTTAAATTAAAAGTTAAAATGTACCTACTTCTTGGAACACCATATGAAACAAGTGATGATATAATGGAATTAATTAACTTCCTAAGAGACATAACAAGTAAAGCAGTCAGATACAACACAATAAAAACAAGTGTAAATCCTCTAATACCTAAACCACACACACCCCTACAATATATGGGATTTGACTATGACAATTTAAATAAGAAATTTAAAACATACAGTTCAAGACTTAAATATAAACATAAACAAGAAAATCTAAAAAAAGCAACAAAACAATACATACTCACAAACAGTGGAGTAGAACTAAATAAATTACTTAAAATAGGACATAATATACATTTTAAAGACTGGTATAAAATAGCCTATAAAATAAATGAAACAAAAAATAATAAGGAAAAAATTCTACCATGGCATGAGATAGATGTGGGAATTAAAGAATCTTTCCTTAGAAAAGAATATGAAAAAAATGAAAGAATCACAGATAACACCATGGTGTGAAAGTGATGGATGTTATAAATGTGGATCATGTTAAATAATCAAGTAAAATAGGAGATAAAAAAAATGAAATATGCAGCAAAAAGAGTAGAAAATATTAATTTATCACAAATACGTAAAATGTTTAGTAAAGGAGGTCCAAATGCAATAAATCTAGCATTAGGAGAACCAGATTTTAACACTCCTCCACACATACTAGATTCATTAAAAAATGCACTAGACAATAATTATACACATTACTCACAAAATAAGGGAGATATAGAACTTAGAGAAGCAATAACAAATAAATTATCCAAGGATAATAATATTAAAACAACACCTGAAGATATAATAGTAACTGTAGGTGCTAGTGAAGCATTATACTCAAGTATACAAGCATTAGTAAATCCAAATGATGATGTTCTCATACCAAATCCTGGATTTCTATCCTACAAAGAATGTGTAACTCTAGCAGGTGGAAATCCAATAGAAGTAAATACAACAATAGAAAATGATTTTAAAACAACAGTAGATGATGTTCAAAAAAGTCTAACAAACAATACAAAGGCCATTGTTATGAATTCACCATGTAATCCAACAGGAGCTGTGATGGATAAGGAAGATATAAAGGCAATAGCAGATATTGCAACAGACAAAGACATAATTATAATAGCAGATGAAATATATGAAAAAATAATATACAACAAAAAACATTATAGCTTCCAAGCATACACAGATAATGCAATAACAATCAATGGATTTTCCAAGGCATATGCAATGACAGGTCTTAGAAGTGGATATTGTTCAAGTAATTCAGAAATAATAGATGAAATATTAAAAGTACATCAATATAATGTAGCATGTGTAGATACTGCAACACAAAAAGCATGTACAACAGCACTAACATCATCCCAACAATGTGTAAATGATATGAGAAATGAATTTGAAAAAAGACGTAATCTTGTTGTTGAATCATTAAATAATATGGGACTTGAATGTAGTAATCCTGATGGTGCATTCTATGTATTTTTCCATGCTGGAAATTCACAAGAATTTATTGAAAAAGCATTAACAGAAGATGTTATTCTAGTTCCAGGACTTGCATTTGGAAGTATGGGACGTGAATATGTGAGATTATCCTATGCACAAAGTTATAAAAACTTAGAAAAAGCCATGAAAAGACTTGAAAAAGTAGTGGTATAAGAGTTTTATTAAAACTCTTTTTTTTATTTCCAATTACTAAGAATATTAATTATTTCATCTAAAGTAGATATTATATCATTAGTTTTTTGAATATTTTTTTCATATAATTCTATTTTCTTTTCATATACATCAACAAGTGGAAGACATTCACTAAATATATCACTATCAGAGTATTGAGACTTATAGAATTTTAAAGATCTTTGATTAGTTTGTATTTCTTTTTTACAATGTAGAATATATTCATTTAAGTGATTTTTTTCATCAATAGCATCTAATCTAATCTGTGAATAATTCTGGTACACCTCATTAATATTACTTTTAAAATAGTCTGGAAGTTCATCCTGTTTAACATTAAAATCAGCCATACTTTCAGTGAAAAAATGTTCTACTTCATGATAAAAATTAGAATAACCCTCAATAGATCGTGTTAATTCCATGTTTTCATCATTGAGTGCTTTAATATTTTTATTCTCTGTCTTAATTTTTTGTTGTATTTCCTTTTTAATATTAGATACAAACTTTTTATTAGCTTCACTTGACATTCTATTCAACCCACTTAACTAAAAAAATATTAAATGTTTTCTAATTATATTTATTGAATTAAATAATTAAAAAAGTTTATTAAAAAAAAGTCTTGTTAAAATTAATTAAGCGCCGAGGCCGGGATTCGAACCCGGGTGGACATCTGTCCAGTGGCTTAGCAGGCCACCGCCGTACCAGGCTGGGCCACCTCGACATACATAAAAGAAATCTATATTATAGTTTGTAAGTCATTACATTTATAATTAACTATAATTTCCATATAATAAACGGCATGTAATTGGATGGACATACCTCATAAAAATAAGTTATCTAAATCCATAACTCCATCCCGTTAATCCGTAAACATCAGTTGTCTAAAACAGAGCTGCTTCTTTCCAGACCTGACCCATTCAATTAATTAAAATAGTTAAATTCAACCCTCCAGTTGAATTCCTACTACCGCTAATCCTACGGGACGAAACTTCTACATCATAGAAATAGGCTTATTAGCATTTAATATGCCTCTCCAAAAACTTCGGTCGCTCCATATAGAGGATTTGAGCTTACAAGAGACCACTAGCCTCCCAACCTAGCCTAACAATATATATGTATATCACAGTTAATAAAGTTTTTTATAAAAGGTATGAAAAAATAAAAAAATACATGAAAAATATATACACTACTAATTTAATTAAAAAAAA
>NZ_MAIF01000072.1:0-2697 GCF_001729395.1 Methanosphaera sp. A6
AAGGAAGTTATGGTAAAATTCCCTGGTGCAAGAGGTGGACAGGGTTACTTCATATGTTCTAGTTATGAGGAATTCCAAAATAAGATTCAGGAAATGAAAGAAAGAAATTGGATTACAGATAGTGATGTTAAAGATGCACATATTGAAGAATATGTATGTGGTACTAACTTCTGTATACATTACTTCTACTCTGCTCTAAAAGATGAAGTTGAAGTTTTAGGAATGGATAGTAGATATGAAACAAATATTGATGGTATTGTAAGAATTCCTGCACAAGACCAAATAGAAGCAAATCTTAGCCCATCATATGTTGTTAGTGGAAATCATCCAGTTGTAATAAGAGAATCTCTCCTTCCACAAGTATTTGAAAATGGAGATAGATTAGTAGAAACTGCTAAAAAATTAGTAAAACCTGGTATGAATGGTCCTTTCTGTTTACAATGTTTAGTAAATGATGATAGAGAAATTGTTATTTTTGAAATGAGTGCTCGTATTGATGGTGGTACTAATTCATTCATGAATGGATCTGCATACTCCTATATCCAATTTGGAGAAGTTATGAGTATGGGTCGTAGAATTTCAAGAGAAATTAAGAATGCTATAGAAACTGATAAACTTGATGTTATATTAACATAATTTATCAATTTACACTCCCCTCCCTTTTTAGAAGTAAAAAAAAGCTATTTTTGAGTAATGGGATATTAAATTTTAGTAAGTTGAAAATGAAATTTAGCCCCTTAATTTAAGTTTATATTAATCCAGAACTATACTCTTTTTATTTCTTAATATTTTTGTTAAAATTAGTTTTTTATAATAAGTTTTTAAATCCAATAACATATCTTCTTGACTATTTTAAAAATAAGAAAGAAAAAATAAAACTAGCAATAACCCCAACAAAAAAGACAATATGACACTACAACAGTTAAATCAACAATACTCTATCAAAGAACTAATACCCTTATATAATTACAAAAACCAAGAAAGATTTGAAAATATCCTATTTATCTCATTTAATAAAATCAATCAAAAAATAAACTTAAAAATAAAAGAATTAAAACAAAAAAATAAAAAAAGGAGAATGTTTTTTCCTTCTTTATAATATCAAAGGAAGAATTAACCTATACACAACTCCTGTATAAAAATAATCAGTCCATATTAACATTGTGCCTAGTGTTATTAACATTGGTACTAGTGGAAGTATATATGCACATAGCAGATACGAATAATATCCTGGTGGATATCTAATATCAAATTTATCATATTCTCCATTAGGACATAAAAAATTAAGTATTTTTTCTTCATGTTTTGATAAATATTCATTAATTTTATCCATAAATGTAAATGCTAATAATACTGCTATATATATTGCCCAGAGTATAATTAATACTATTGTTGGAAAGTTAAATGGATTTATTATTGTCAGACCAAAATGCACTGGACTTCCCATAAGAAGTGATGCTTCTGCTTTTAAAAGTAGTTCTGTATAAGATAAAGGCATGCTTTTCTCTAGTAGAGCATCTTTTGCATAATCATCACATGGAACATCACATCGTGATTCTTCTCCAAAGGTATGAGGACGTAATAATTCAATACATCCCACATAAAATATTATAAATGTCATTGGCCATACACTCATAGTGAACATTTTTGCAAATTCCATTGTATCTCTAAGAAGAGGTACAGTATAACCCAAGACTATAAAACCAAAAATAATAAGAAGAACTCCTTGTGATTTTCCAGTCCTTAAAGAACTATATTCTCCATTATAATATACATTTTTCTGCACCCCTAAAATAGAATATAATTTACCATTCCAATCCGAAATTTGAAATATTATTAAAATTATAGTCATAAATACAAACCAATAATAATACCACCACATTTTTTCACCTCATTATATTTTTTTTATACTGTTGCATAATATTCACTTATCCTTGTCTGATTTGTTTTTGTATTAGCTACATATGTCAAGTCTAAATATGTTAAATTCATACCATATGTTTTCCGTAATAGAAATAAAGTGTAATTCATCATATGTATTGCTTCCATTTTTATTAAATCATCAAAGTAATTTTTAACTAATTGATTTACAAGTATTAACTTAGATATTTCTACTGTAAATAATGTTTTTATTATCTTTTTAGGTACTTCTTTAAATATTTCTTCTACAGTATCATAATCAAATATTACCTTAAATACTTTCATTGTATATTTATAGGATTCTTCACTACATTTTTCAATCATTCTACCACTTAAAAAAGGTATGTTTGTAAAAGATTTTGTAAATAAATCTGATGAAGGTATAGCTACTATTGAATCATATTTTCAGAATGCTTATTATCATCTAATTTAGAGTAATTAACACACTTATCTAATTCTAAAGATGTAAATCTTTTATTTAAATTATGATAATTTGGTGAATAATCATTTATATGATTAGAATCCATATTCATTATTTACTTCACTAATCTGATTATAATCAGTATAATCTATACTAGAAGAATCATTTTCACTATATGCATAAATTGGTGAAAAACAAAAGCATAATAATAATAATAACATGACAAAAAAACATGAAAATATAAAATTATTATTCATATTATCTACTAAACATCCTATCTAATTTTAAAAAAATGTTTCAAAAATATAAAAATCCAAAAAAAATTATATGAACTGAAATATTTTAAAATAAAAATT
>NZ_MAIF01000073.1:0-2424 GCF_001729395.1 Methanosphaera sp. A6
GGTATTGTGTGTTAGCTATTTGTATAGCTTGGTTTGGTGTAATACATGTTGAAATTTTTGATGTTCCATTTAATAATGTGATATTATTAGAATACATATTATGAGATAATGGTTTATTTGTGTCTTTAGCATAAACTATTGAGTTTGATGTTTTTTTAGATAGAGTGTTTGTTATAAAGTTGTTTTTTAAATTTAAGTTTTCTTTTTCTATAATTTTATCATAAAAGTTATCTGATCCATCAGATACTGCAGTATTAAGTAAATTATCATCAATACTTCCCATAACATTATTATTACTTGAATTAGAATTTGTACCATTAGTTATATAAGCTGCTGAAAAAATTCCAATAATAAATAATATAAGTACAAGAGGTATTATTTTTTTTATCATTTTCATCACCTATTTTTTCATTACTTTTTTTAGAATAAAATTTCAGAAGTTAATTTTATTCTCCAAGATATAATAGTATTACTTTTTGTATTACCTATAGAATTATAACGACTTGTTGGATCAGCATCAACCCATTCATTGTTTAAATATATTTTAGCCCATACATGACCTTTGATTCCTGAGTTAAATTGACATTCTGCATGAGCATAACCTGCTCTAATATTTGCTGCTCTTAAGAGTGCTACTAATAAATGTGCTTGATCACAACAATTTCCTAATTTACGACTTAATGTTTTTACAGCACCATATCTTGTATTCTCATATTGATCATACTTAATATAATCTCTAACATAATTGAAAATATTTGTTGCTTTTGAAAGTACTGATGTGCAACCTTTAGTTAAATTTTTAGATAAACTAATTATTACAGCATCATTTGATTGACAATTATATGTTGGTAAGAGATATGGATCTGTTGTATTGGTTGTTGTGTTACCTGTTGTGTTAGTAGTTATAGGATATGTACTTTGATTATAAGATATATAATTTGGTAGTACACCATTATGATTATATGTATAAGCTAATGCTCTTGAGAATCCATCAATTGTCGAATTTAGCATTAATGTTCCAAGGGATGTTTTTATATAGCCTTGTGCTACTCCATAATTTGATATATATTGTGATATTTCTTTAGATAAATTTAAATATTCATCTTTATATATATTTCCAGTGATTATATTTTCTTTAACTACAGAAGGTCTTCCAAAGTTTCCTTCTGATAATGAATCATTGGAATGTAAGGATTGGCACATTAAATATAGAAAATCAACCATTGTCACATCATTGTTATTTATTACAACCCATGTTGGTAATCGTTTATTTTTATCTTTAAAATTTTTAACTCTATTTGCTGCTTCTAATATTTGACTATATGTATATGTGTGTATTGTTGTATTTATAATACGAATTTTCGTTTGTGATATTGCAGAATTGAAAAATGTATTTTCTCCATAGATTATAGTTAGATTTTGAGTTCCTAATTTGTTTGTCTGTGTAAAATTAAAGTTAATTATTCCATTACTTGTATTATAATGACCTATAGTTATTCCATTAATTTTAATAGATGTATTACCTGTGTAAACAGTTCTATTCAATTGATCTTTTATAGTTGCATTAACATAACTTACTTTATCTTTTTGTGAAAAAGTTAAGTAAGGAGTATTTATTGTTGTATTTAACTTATATAATGTTAAGGTACTATTTTTACTTAAAGAATTGGTAGTTTTTGTTTCACCAACTACTAATGTTAGATTATATTTTTTTGCACTCCATTGTGGTATTTTAAAAGCATAGATTAATTTACCATTAGTTACATTTAAATGTGCTTTTGTATTTCCATTGACTTTGAAAGCAGCTTTAGCTAAGTTAAGTGGAGTACCATTTTTAGTTTTTATTGTTGCATTAATAATTATAACTTTACCAGCATATGCAGAATAATTAGGAAGATCTATTGAGATATTATCTTTATTAGAAGAATTTGAAACCATGTTGGTTATTGTCTCAGAGTTATTTAAGTTACTATTTATATCATAATTTTCCACATTATTCAATGTGTTATAAACATCTTTATCTTCTAAATTATTATTTTTAGTATATGTGTTATTTTCATTTTTTTCCTGTTTTGTATATTGATTTTTTAAATTATTATTATCATTTTTATTAAGATTATCGTTGCTTTTATAATAATTTGTATTGTTATCAATAGTGTTTTGAGTATTTGAATCGATTTGGATCTTATGGAAATTACTATTGGAAGAATTTCCAGCATCTGCTGCACTTACAGACATTATTGAAACAAAGACTATTATGAGAAACAGCAATAATGATAATCTTTTATTATTCAAAATTGTTCCTCCCATGATTTACATTAATGAATTATTTTAAGTTGTTAATTTGAAAATTTTCAATTTAAATATAATTTTTTCTTAATGAACGGTTATAACCTATAATTTTCATAGTATAAATACTTTAAT
>NZ_MAIF01000074.1:0-4796 GCF_001729395.1 Methanosphaera sp. A6
TTAAAATTATATTTAGAAAAAGTAATTTGAAAGAAAAAATTATTAATAGAAAACTAATTATTTTTTTTAATCAGTTACACTATTTATTCGAGATTTATGTACATGATTATTTCTATTTAACACAGCATCATCATATACATTTTTAAGAGTATGCATATCTACACTTGTATAGATTTGAGTTGTACTTAGATTACTATGACCTAATAACTGTTGAATTGCTCTAATATCAACACCATTTTTAAGTAGATGTGTTGCAAATGAGTGTCTTAATATGTGGGGTGTGACTCTTCGAGTAATTCCTGCATCTTTTGCATATTCTTTAATCATTAACTGAATATATCTTGAACTTAGACTAGTATTTCTTTGATTTACAAATAAATATTCATTCTCAACACCACGTTTATCTAAATATTCATGTATTAAATCAAGAGTATCTTCATCAAAAATAACTATCCTATCCTTATCTCCTTTTCCTCTTACTCTGATTGTTCTTTCATTCTCATCTATTGTTGTTACTTTTAGTTTTGTAAGTTCTGATACTCTTAGACCAGTTGAATATAGAAGAGTTAATATGAGTTTATTTCGTAGTCTTGTGATATTTTGAGGATTGGTTTTTTCAGGATCATATTCATTATCTTTAGCATGAATTAAATCGTATACTTCCTGTTCATTTAATGATTTAGGCAATGATTTTGTTCTCTTTGGTGCTTTAATTTCTTCATATATATGAATTTCTGCAAATTCAAAGAATTTCTTTAAAACTACTGTTACTAGATATATGTAATTTGTAGATACTTCTTTTTCTCTTTTTAAATATTGTAAATATCTTTTAAAGGCACGTAACATTCCTTTTTCATCTTTAATTTTTCTATCTGACAAGATAAATTTGTAAAAGTTGTCAAGAATAGATTTATATGTTTTTAATGTATTTGAGGAATAACCTTGTATATCCATTTCTAAAATATAATCTTCCACTTGATCTTCAAAGTATATCTCATCTAAATAATCTGATGTCAAAGTCCCACTCCCTTGCATCATGTTTTTATAGTTTATCAAAAAAAATTCTTCAAAAAAAATATTATGAAGAAGAATGATTATTTTATTATTCTTCTTTTTTTTATGAAGATTATTTTGTAATAATTTTTATAGTTTCAGGTTTTTTTACAACCTCAGACATTTTAACTGCTACTAAACATTCAATATTTTTTTCTTTAGATAAATCAACAATTCTTTGTGTTATTATTCCATCAAAAACAATGTTTTTTATTGTTTCTTTTGAATTTTTAACTTCATTGTATATATCTGATACTTTTACTTCTTTAAGTAAATTAAAGTCCATATCATATAATCTTCCTTTACCTGTACCAGATAATTCTTTAAGCATTAATTCATATTTATTTAAGTGTGTTTCTTCTGTTTCATTATGTTTTTCTGTAGATTTTTGTGTTTTTTCTTTGGAATTATCTTTTACTTGTTTATTTTCATTTTTTTGTTGTTTAAATTGTTTTGATTCGTTTTTTTGTGAATATTTATCTGTTTTATTAACTGAAGATGTTACTTCATGTAATTTAGATTCAAATTTATCATGTGATTTTGGTTTATTATGATATCTGTGCTGATTATGATTATAATTAGCATGACTTGTTATTTTATCTACTGATGTTTTATTTTTAAGTGCATAGATTACTTGATCCTTATCTAAATACTCTACTTCAAGACCTCTAGGTGCTCTTGTTACATAGTCAATATCACCAATTTGAAGTAATTCTTTTAGTATTAAGTCTCCTCCCCTATCACCATCTAGAAATGCTGTGACAGTTCGTTTTTTTGTTAAATCTGCAACTGTTTTAGGAACATTAACACCTTCTACAGCTATGGTATTTTTTATACCATATTTAAGTAGATTGAGTACGTCTGATCTTCCTTCTACAATAAGTATTGCATCAGATGTTGGAGTATTTGGACCAGCTGGAAGATTATCCTCACCATATTCTATTATTTCAGGACGTCTTATTGATTCTTTAACTTCATCAATCATTCTTGAACTTTCAGGAGTAAATTCTTCCATCATATTTTGGTATAATTCTTTTGCTCTTTCTACAATAGTTCTTCTTTTAACAGCACGTACATCTTCAATTTTTGTTACTCTTAGGTTAGCTTCACATGGTCCAACCCTGTTAATTGTTTCAAGTGATGCTGCGAGAATTGTTGTTTCTATTCTATCAAGACTGGATGGAATTATAATTTCTCCTTTTGTTCTTCCAGATCTATTAGTCATATCCACTTTAATTCTACCGATTCTACCTGTTTTTTGTAATTCACGTAGATCTAGACTATCACTAAGTAGTCCTTCTGTTTGTCCAAATATTGCACCTACTACATCAGGTTTTTCTACAAATCCTTTTGCATTTATTTGTGAATGTATTAAATATTTAGTAGTTGTAATTTCATCTTTAACCATGTAATAATAATCTTCATCATCATGATATTTGGCATTTTTATGTGTCATTTAATCGCCTTTTTTTTATTAATTTCTGATTATAAAATTTATATTTTTAATTTAAGCCAATTAGATGAAAAATTTTTTTTATTTAATATTTTATTAGTATTACTCCAAACATAGGAGTTATAACATTATTATCATAATAATTTTTTTAAATTATATTTTATATTTCAATAACTTACTTCGTTATATCGATATACAGTATTATTTTAATTAGAATTTATTATTATATTTATTGTATTTTTATAGAAATTAAGTATTTTTTAAATATTAAAAAAGATATAAATTATATAAAAGATAAAAAACAATGTTTATCTAACAAGGATTTTAAATCGGAGGATTTAATAGAAATGGAAAATTCACTAATAAGAGTAGTTTTAGATATTTTAAAACCACATTCCCCATCACTACCATCATTTGCTATGTATTTAAGCTCACTTGATGGAGTAGATGGTGTAAATATAACATTAATTGAAATTGACAAAGATACTGAAAATATAAAAATAACTATGGAAGGAAAAGATCTTAATTATGATAAAATTAGAGAAGCTGTAGAAAATTATGGTGCTTCAATCCATAGTATTGATGAAGTTGTTGCTGGTAAAAGATTAGTTGAAGAAGTAACAACACCACAAGACTAAATACTCATAACTACCTTTTTTTATATTATTTTTTTTATAATAGATATTTTTAGAGATGAAATTTAAATGTCAAAAGGAAAAATAACTCCAAAAAACATATTACATGGAAATAAAAAAAAACAAGAAAAAATAACTCTTGAAAACCTACTTGAAGTAGCAAGTAGTGATAATGTATCTGATGCCATGAAAAATTTATATGGTAAAGACGGCCTTATTAATGGTATTAAACCAATAGATCCATCATATAAAGTTGTTGGAAAAATTAAAACAGCAACTACCAATTCATATGATTGGGGTACTGGTATAAAAGGAATTTATAACACCAATATTGATGAAATCTTATTTATTAAATGTTCAGATGATGAATATGCAGTGTGGGGTGAAATGGCATCTAAAGCTGCACAAAAACAAGGACTAAAGGCTACTGTTATTTATGGAGTATCTAGAGACACAGAAGATATTATTAAATTAAATTATAAAGTATTTTCAAAAGATATAAAATCACATGCTGGACTTCCATCAAATAATGGCTTGTTAAATGAACGTATTGTTATTGATGATAACATTATTTGTAATGGTGATGTTCTTGTTGGAGATATGGATGGTGTTGTTATAATACCACAGGAAAAAGTAGAAGAAGTACTTCATGAAGTTGAAAACATAAAGAAATTTGAAACTGAAAGTTTAAAGGAAATGATAGATAAGGAGATTCCTTTAGATGAAGTTTTAGGTATTAAATAATTATTTTTAACATACTTAACTTCTAATTTTTTTTTAATTAATTTTAAAATAATCCCCTATTTATAAAAATAAAGAATATTATATTTTATTTATCAAAAAACATTTTTTTTATACCGTGAATTTATTTAATTTTTATTTCTTTTAATTGAAATAGGGTTATTTATAATTAAATAAGAACTTATTTTAATAAAAAACATTATACTATATATAAGTATCCAAAAGTATAAATATCAAAAAAATAATAATTATAATTATAAAAAAAATATGAACAATTATAGGAAAAAATATAATTTATTCTAACCTTAACAAACCTTAAATCATTAATTATTCAAAAAAATCATTATGAACTCCCATAAACTAAAAAATAATAATACTAATTTTATACAAAAAATTCAACAATTATCAAAATAACTAAATATAGATAATAGTATTTATTCCTAAAAATAATAGAGAAAATGTCAAAAAAGAATTCAAAATTAAAAAAAATAGGTACAATAAGTCATATAACAAGTACTAACAAACTAATTGTACCTTCAAATAAAACACCTCGTATTGGTTCAGTAATAGTAAATAAACAACATAAACCAATAGGTAAGATCAATGATATATTTGGGCCAACCAAACAACCATACATCTCTATAAAAACTAGTAAAAAATTTAAAAAGGCTAATACGGGAGAAGCTGTATATCTACAACCAAAAAATAAGAGAAGGAGGATGAAACAACGGCAGGCATACTAAAACGGAAAAAAAGATATGGACGACCTCATAAAACACTAAAAACTGACATTAAAACCAGAAAGCCAAAGAAAAAAGAAGAAAAAACAGAAGAAACTCCAGTAAAAACAAAAACAACCAAAACTCCCAAAATAAAAGAAAAAACAGAGAAACCTAAAAAAAGAGGACCAGGAA
>NZ_MAIF01000075.1:0-3520 GCF_001729395.1 Methanosphaera sp. A6
AAAAAATAAATATAATATATAATTATTCATTATACTAACAGTTGTTATTATAAATTAATACGAGGATATACATGGCAAGTCGAATCATAGAAGGATATAAATTATATAAGAACAATGATGTAATTATTGAACATTATGAACCCGACCATGTGATTTTTAAGGTTAAAAATAACAAAAATACTGATTATTACATTGTATCTATGATATATGGATATTGGAATTGTGATTGTGCAGATTACCAGTTTAGAAATCAACGAAATCCTGGTAGTTTTTATTGTAAACATTTACAAGCAGCACAATTTAAACTTCACGACCTATTAGAAAATAAAAAGGAAGGAAATTCATGAAAATAGAAGAATTATTAAAACCATGCCCAGAATGTGGATCTAAAGATAAAACCCAACATAGAGATTTTGATAATGAATTTAAAGCTTATGGTTCTAATGGTGAACTAAAATGTTCTAACTGCGGACATATCTTTATTACACGTGATGAAGCTATAGATCGTAGAAGAGAATCAGAAAAACAATTAGAAAATAAATAAATTAAATGTAGGAGTTAATATTATGATAGTAGAAGAATTTTGTATGTATTGTGGAGCTTGTGCAGGTGTGTGTGTAGCTGATGCTATAGAAGTACAAGAACTTAAAATCATAATCGATGAAGAAAAATGTACTAAATGTGGATTATGTGTAAAAACATGTCCTGTTGAAGCTTTAAAATTAGAATAGGATGATATTCATGATTGAAACTGATATTTTAGTAGTTGGAGCAGGACCTTCAGGATCACTAGCAGCAAAAGAAGCAGCATTACATGGTGCTGATGTTATATTAATAGATAGAAAATCTGAAATAGGATCACCAAAACGTTGTGCTGAAGGAGTTTCCAAGGATGGATTAGCACAATTAGGTATTAAACCTGATCCTAGATGGATTGCACGGGATTTATATGGGGTAAGATTAGTATCACCAAATAATACAAGTGTATGGATGGATAATAATACTATTAAAATACCTGAAGCAGGATATATACTTGAAAGAAAAGTATTTGATAAACATATGGCAATGGATGCTGCACGTGCTGGTGCTAAAATAATGATAAAAACAAATGCTACTTCCCTAAAAAGAGTAGATGATGGAATTATTGTTAGTACAAACCATATGGGTAAAGACATAGATATACATGCTAAAATTGTAATTGCCGCTGATGGACCTGAATCTCGTATAGGTAGATGGGCTGGACTTGAATGTAACACAGAATTTAAATATATGGAATCCTGTATACAATTTGAAATGGCTGGAGTTAATATGGAAAACAATAGGGATATTGCATTGTTCTTTGGAAGTGTTGCTCCAGGAGGATATGTATGGATATTCCCTAAAGGTGATGACATAGCAAATGTTGGTATTGGAGTTCTTAAAAATAAAACCAATAAAACAGCATATGAACATTTAATGGAATTTATAAAAACTTGTCCTGAAACTAAAGATGCTCAACCTGTTGAAATAAATGTTGGTGGAGATCCTGTTGGTGGAATTATTAAAGATAGAATTGGAGATAACATTCTTGTTGTTGGAGATGCTGCAGGTTTTGTAAATTCTTTAACTGGTGGTGGAATTAATTCTGCACTTGAATCTGGTGTATATGCTGGAATTGTTGCAGCTCAAGCTATTAAAGATGGAGATTATAGTAAAAACAATCTTAAAGAATATGTTTCATTAACTGATGAACATATTGGTAAACATTATAAGAAATATAATAAAGCTAAAGAATATCTTTTATCATTAGAAGATGAAGAACTTGATGAAATTGCTGAAGAATTTGCAAAAGCTGACTTTGAAGAAGTAAATCCAAGAACATTAATTAAAATGTTAATTAAGGTTTCACCTAAAGCTTTAGTTAAATTAGGTAAATTATTCTAAAACTCTTATTTACCCCTTTTTTAAGGAAGATAATATGAAAAATGCAAAAATACCCTGTATAACAGAATTATCCTTACATAGACCTGAAGTTGTTAGATGGCAACAACGTATGCAACTACTCAAACCATATACAGATACTGTAGTTGTATTACCTTGTAGTATGAAAAAACCTTATTCCCAATCTAAATCACATACATTATTTCGAAAGTACACAAAAGGTTTACAAGAAGTTATATTAACTTCTCCTTTTGGAATCTGTCCAAGAGAAATGGAAAAAACATACCCTATTCAATCATATGATGCTTCAACAACAGGTGATTGGTCTGATGAAGAAATAAAAACTTCTGGTAAATGTTTAAAAGATTATGTTGGAGATAGAAAAGTTATTGCTCATGTAAGTGGTGGTTATAGAGCAGCTTGTGAAGAATATCTAGATAATGTTGTTTATACATGTACTGATGGAAATACACGTTCAAACAAATCTCTAGAAAATCTTAAAATAGCTGTTAAAAAGGCTGATAAAGTAAGTCAATCAAAGCATAGAATTCATGATCTACAATCAATAGCTAGATATCAATTTAACACTAAAAAAGCAGATAAATTAATACCTGAAAATACACAGACTCGTGGTCGTTTTAATACTAGAATTTTAGTTGATAAAACCCAAATTGCAACACTACACTTTGAAACTGGATTATATACATTAAATTTACCTGCTGGTGAAATATTAAAAGAAGAAAAAATTAATAGAGTGTTTATTAATTTTGATTTACAATCAAATACTTTATTTACACCAGGAATTGATGATGCTGATGAAAATATTATACCTAATGATGAAGTTGTTATTATAAATAATGATGAAGTTGTAGGTGTTGGTAAATCAACAATGAGTGGAAAAGAATTAGTAGAATCTACTAAAGGTGTTGGTGTTAAAATTAGACACCAGATAAAATAAAAAAATATATAAAAAATAAATTTAAAAGTAATTAATAAATAGGAGATAAAAAAATGGTAGATGGCAATATAAAAGATGAAATTCAAGATAAATTATCACTTATAGCTGATCCTCATATGGGTATTAGTATTGTTGAAATGGGACTTGTAAGAGATATTACTGTTGATGAAGCTAATAAAACAGCAAAAGTTGTTTTATCCCCAACAAATCCAGGATGTATGAGTATTGCTAATGTAGCAATGGCATCCAAATTAGAAATTGAAAAATTAGACAGTATTGATAAAGCTGAAATAGAAGTTATTGATCATATGATGGCAGACACCATCAATGAAATGGTTAATAAGGAAGAATAATTTTTTAATTCATTATTTAGATAAAAAAATCATTTTGATGTATTTTTACATCAAATTTTTTTTGAAAAAAATAAAAACCACAAAGTATATATATTAAGTACATACAATATAGTAATAGTTGCTTAAGTACAACTATAAAACTGATTTTGATTAGTAAGGGCGCGTGGCTCAGCTTGGTTAGCGCGCACGGCTGATAACCGTGAGGTCATGGGTTCGAATCCCATCGTGCCCACTTTATAAACTATTTTACTAAAAATAAATATTTATAGATATTATTTTTATATTAAAA
>NZ_MAIF01000076.1:0-2331 GCF_001729395.1 Methanosphaera sp. A6
CAAATATAATAACAATAAACCAGTTTCAGGAAATACAAAATTTGTATTAATACTCATTTGAAAAACACTAGCTATTGCTATAGCAGTAAATGGAGTAGCATACATTGATATGATTCCACCATCAATTAAAGGAACATACACACTAGTGGTTATGACTGGTGAAACATCAATCTATGAAAAAGCAACAACAACCACGACACTGAAAATTTAAATAAATAAGAATATTGAAATAAATTCATTATTCTTCTTCTTTTTTTTATGTGAAACATGAGTTAAAATGAATGTATACATATTTGAGTGTGATTATTATTGAGTTTAATTTAGATGAAAAAACATCTACATGAGAACTATTATGTTTTAGCCAATTATATACTTGATATGAATTAATCTACTATTAATTAGAACCTGAGTAAGTTGAAGCATGCACAATTTTACCATTATACTACTTTTAAAAATTATATTATGAACATAGCGTTTCTACAAATCCCATATAATAATAAAAGAGTTAAAACATTATTCAATACCCAATTCATTAAATAAATTTTTTTCACTAATAATTTTAATTTTAGCACCTTTATCTATTATTTGTTGTGCTTTAACAATTTTTCCACCAATATTACCATACTTCCATGCAGGACTTCCATAATCTCCAACAAACAAATAATCCAACTTGTATGATACACAATTTTTCTTAATAAGACCTCTTTTTTCAAGAATTGATACTATTTTAGCCTTATTTCCATGTTTAAAATCACCTGTTAAACAATATGTTTTTCCCTCTAAATCAAGAGACTCAACTGTTGTTTTAATTGGACTTAAAAGCTCTAAAAACATCTTTGAAACGTTTATATATTCATTTTCTCCAACAGTATTCTTTTTTAGAAGAGACGTTGTTATTTCTACTATTTTATCATAAGGGTATGTTCCTTTAAGGGATTTATTTTGATCTAACCATGAATCTAAGTATTTAAGTTCTTCATGTGTTATTTTATTATCAGCTGTGATAATTTTTATAATTCCCTGTAATACTTGTGTTTTAAGTGTATTTGGTTTATATATATTGGATTGATTAACACTTTCAATAGTAGCGAGTTTTTCCTTATCTTCCCCATTAACACATCCTTTATCAACGATAGATGTTATTTTTTTTGTAATATCATCAAATAAGGGATAGTGATTATATTTCATATTTTCTTGTAGCCATGAATTTAGTAGATTTAATTGTTTTTGTGTTGATGATTGATTATATATTAAAACTTGTACCATTCCATAAAGATTATTTATGTTAGTTGATAATTTAGGATCATATGATTCTGTCTTTGGCTTGTATTTATACTGCTTTACTTGATTAGTTCCTATTGGATTATGTCTATTTATGTATTCAAATAATTCATATGCTGCTCTTGCATCTTCTATTGCATTGTGTGGATTATATATTATATGTAACTTTTTAGCTATATTTTCTAGTTTATATGATGGCAAATCCAAATTTTTTCTACTTTGTGTTAGAGTACAGCAGTAATTAAATTCTGGAACTTCTAAATCATATCTTTGAAGTGATTTAGTCAGTACTCTAAGATCATATGTTATATTATGTCCAACAATCACATTATTTGATAACCAAGAGCTTATTTCACTCCAATATTCAGGGAGTGTTGGACTTTGTTTTATCATGTGTGGTGCTATTTTTGTTATTTGAATATTAATATTATCAAATGTATCTTCAGGATTTATAAGAGAATATTTTCTTTCTACAACATTATTATTTCTAATTAACATAACACCTATTGCACATATTGAATTTTGTCTAAAATTTGGATTTTCAAGATCCATTACAACATAGTCTCTCATAACAATCACTATATTAATAAATAAAATAAGTTTTCCTAAAAAAAAGTTTTAAAAAAAAGTAAAAAAACAATGACTAAAAATCTATTTTTCATCTAGTTGTGGTATTGAAGCTTTTGTCATTTCTTTAGCTATTGCATATAGATCTTCTGCTTCTTCTTCCTTTGTATAATAAATTTTATCATTTTGTGGATTATAGTATGGATAGTTTTCTCTAACGTATACTGTTATTCCTTTGTATGTTGTTTCAACATAGTCTCCAGCTTCATCGGCCTGATAAATCTTTGAAGTATTTCCTGATGATTCATCAGAAACATTATAAACTGAAGAAGTAGTGTTTGTTGTATTATTAATATTTTTAATAATACTTGTTATCTTTGACTTCATAAAACAAACCTTCTTAAAAAAAATTATTCTATTGAATAAAATTTAATGTTCTTATAATCTAATTAAAGTATATGTAAATATCCATATATAAATTAC
>NZ_MAIF01000077.1:0-7101 GCF_001729395.1 Methanosphaera sp. A6
TAAAAATTTTTGTATAAATAAAAATTCAAAAAAATCTATGAATTTTCTAAAATTTTTCATAAAAAAAAATAAAATTAAAGATTATCTAAAAAAATTAATCTTTATTCATGTATTTTGATTTGATTTCTTGGGCTATTTTCATAAAGCCTTTTGCTGCATCTGATTCAGGTTTGGATTTAACGATAGGTACTTCTTCAATATCTGCTGATTCAGAAACACTTGTTCTAAATGGAAGATCTCCAAGATAATCAACATCCATAGCTTCAGCAAAATCCTTACCTTTACTTTCACCAAAGAGATTTATTCTTTCATCACAATGTGGACATTCAAGATAGGACATATTTTCAACTAATCCTATGTTTTTAATGTTCAACATTCGAGTCATTGAAACACATTTAGTCACATCTTCTTCTGATACAGAACTTGGTGTTGTAACCATAACAGCAGCATCTAAATCTGGAATCATTTGTAATACTGTTAAAGGTTCATCACCAGTACCTGGAGGATTATCAAAGATCATAACATCTACATTACTCCATGCAACATCGGAAATTAATTGTTTTATTGCACCTGTTTTTTGTGGTCCTCTCCAAATAATTGGGGAAGCATTACTTTCTATAAGAAAAGCCATTGATGCTACTAAAATACCATCATCAGTTTCAACAGGTATTAATTTATTTCCTTTTACACTAAGTTGTTTGTCTTCAATACCTAACATTTTAGGTACGTTTGGTCCATGAATATCTACATCATAAAGTGCTGTTTTTAATCCCATAGCATTAAATGCTTGGGCTAAATTAACAGCTACAGTAGATTTTCCTACTCCTCCTTTACCACTCATAACAGCAATTTTATATTTAATATTTGCTAAATTACGGGTTATATTAATATTTTGTTCCATCATAGCCTTTTTATCTTCTTCAGATAAATTAGCTCCATGTTCGTGTGCCATTATCATAACTCCTAGTTATTTAAGAATATTATTATAATATGAAAATATTATTCTAAATAATTTGTTCTTTTTTCTTTTAATATTCTATATAATGGATTATTTAGTTAGTTGTTTATAAAATTAATCTATATTTAAATGAATGGTAATCAACACAATATAATTAAAAAAAATGAATATAATTGTTTTGATTTAAAAAATAATTAATAATAAGACTTATTTAATAAAAAAATAATTAAAAAATAAAAAAATTATAAAATTGATGTTTCTGGAAGTATTTTTACTAAAATATGATCGTACATTTTAGATTTTTTAATCTCAGCAATATCACCTAATCTATAACCTTCAACTACAACATTAGCCACTTCTTTGTAATATTCATCATAAGGTAATTTTACACGAACACCATCTAATTGACTTACAATGGCCATAGGGGCATTAACATCTTTTATAGAAGGAAGTTCTCTTTCTAATGTAATTTTAACAATAACTGGTGATATAATCAGAGGATCATCACTTAACTCTTCTTTTTG
Source organism: Methanosphaera sp. A6 (assembly GCF_001729395.1). Taxonomy (NCBI): domain Archaea; kingdom Methanobacteriati; phylum Methanobacteriota; class Methanobacteria; order Methanobacteriales; family Methanobacteriaceae; genus Methanosphaera; species Methanosphaera sp. A6. The sequence goes on from NZ_MAIF01000077.1 coordinate 1,483, forward strand.
TTTGGAAATAATATCTTCAGAAGTTTTAACTAATTTTTTAAGTGCTCTAATATTTTCACCACGTTTTAATCTACGAGGAATTCTTCCAAATCCTGCAACATAAGCATTAGCATTGATTTCTTCAGCAACAATTTCAGGGCTACCTGTTACAATAACTGGAATATCAATATCCTCAAATAAGAATTTCTTTTTACGTATACAATCATCAAAACTTCCTAATGAAAATATTGCTAAGTCATGTTCTTCAATTAAATCCTTTTCTTCTTTATTTATCTGTGCAATTCCCTTTCCAGCTCCACGAGCAAGACCTATCATGTTGGTTTTTGTACCATATCTTCTTAAATATTCTGCTATATCACAAGCAGCATGGGGTAAGTGTTGACGTGCAAGAGTTGGGGATACAACAGCTATTTCTGTACTGGCAAGGGGAGATAATTCAACAGAACCAAGTAATTCTTTTGCTTTAGCTTCTATTTTATCAGTATCTTCTGAAGGAACAGCAATAGTTAATGTTATATCGATTTGAGATTCATTTTTTTGAAGAATGAATCCACCAAGATCTTCAATAAGTTCTTCTATTTCATAATGTTTATGAACTCCACCAGTATATGTCATTGTTTCATACATAATTTACTCTCCAATAATTCATATCTTTCTTTTATCCGTTGAATAATATTCTTTGGTACATTTTTATGTGAAGGAATTATAATAACATTCTTTTTATTTTTAAATTCTATATTCATATAATCTGGAACTATTATGAAATCATAATCACTATCACTAATATTATAACCCATATCTGTAATGGTATCTTTTAAAAAATTACCATATACTTTTACTTTAATATTTTTTCGATTATCTTTTTTCTTATTATTATCATTAATTAAATATTTAATTAATTTAATTTTTTCTTCATCTATATTAGTATTAAATTTATTCTTTATTATAAAAATACTATCATAAATTTGTTGATATGTATTTAATTTAACAGGTATTTTAGGAATATCTGTTTTTGTTTCAGACAATACTACTGCCACATCAGCATTTTCTATATATGATGGTTTTACAACAGTATAATCATCTACTCCGGCAATTTTTAAGATATCTTCACACATTGGTGTTGTAATAATATTCATTGTTATTCACTTATTTAACATTCTAATTAATGTTTTTGTTATTAATATTGTATATAATTAAGACAATTGAAAAAACATCCTATTTATATAAATAATTATTTTCACATATTTATTAGTAATATTTTAATTAAAACTATTAATATTAAAATGAAATAATTCATAATAAAGTAAGAATTTTAATATTTTTTTAATTAATCTTTGTATAATGGAGAAAAATATGAAAATTAATGTAAGTTTATATAATTCACGAACCAATGATTTAGCTATAGTAATTGATTTATTAAGGGCAAGTACAACAATAAGTGTAGCATTAAATACTTTTAAAAGAATTGTTCCGATTAATGATATAGATGAAGCTATTAAATTAAAAGAAAAACATAATGCAATATTGGCAGGTGAAATTAAATCATCAGATTTTGATGTTTCAAATTCACCAGTTCAAATATCAAATTATGCTGGTGATACATTAATTTTGAAAACAACAAATGGTACAAAGGTATTAGAAAATATAAAACAAAGAAATTCAGAAGTAAATATATTGGTTGGAGCATCAATAAATGCAAAAACAGTAGCACAAAAGGCATTAGATATTGCAGATAATGAAATTGAATTAGTTATGGCAGGAAGACATCAAAGATTTACAATAGAGGATTGTATTGGTGCAGGAATAATTATTAATGAAATAGTAAACATAGCTAAAGAAAAAAATATATACTTAGAACTTTCAGAATCAGCAAAAGCATCAAAAATAATATCAAATAATTCTAATATAATAAAACAATTAATAAATACTTCACACAGTGCAGATAAATTACGTTATCTTGGATTTGGTGAAGATATTGAAATATGTAGTTTAATTAACAAGATAGATACAGTTCCAATCTATAAGAATAATTACATAGTCTCATTAGATTAAATAAAAAAGTGATAATATGGATAATGAAGAAAATAATACAGAATCAGATAGAATATTTACAAAACCACCAATTATTCGATTTTCACATATTCAACAGAATATTCAAGAAGAAACTGATGAAACAGAGATAATTCAACCAATAAGTAAATCTTCTCTAGAGATTGTAGCAACAGCACACATATCAGATAAAAGTGTAGAATCAGTACGAAAAACTATTTATGAGAAAAAACCAGAGATTGTAGCAATAGAGTTAGATTTAGGAAGATATCAAGGATTGGTAGATGAAAGTAGGGGAATTAAAAGAGAAGAAAAATTTGACTTAAAATCCCTACTCAAATCATCTAATCTTACAGTTACAATAGTAAGTGCATTCTTATCACACATGCAAAAGAAGATGGGGGAAGAAGTTGGAGTAAAACCAGGTTCAGAAATGTTAGAGGCATCAAAAATAGCACGAGAAGTTAATGCAGACATAGCTTTAATTGATAGAAACATACAAACAACACTTAAAAGAACAATTAGTGGAATGAGTCTTAAAGAGAAATTATCATTTGTATGGGATTTAATTAAGTCATTTATATTTTCAGATGATGAAGATGAATCATTTAAAGAGGAAGTTGAACAATTAAAACAAGAAGATACAATAAAAGAAGTTATGGACTTTTTCAAAGAAGCATCACCTGGTGGATACAATGCACTAGTTCATGAAAGAGATGCTTACATGGCACATCATCTTAAAAGCTTAGAAGATAAAAATGTAGTGGCAGTTGTAGGGGCAGGACATAAAAATGGAATTACAACATACCTCAACAATCCAGACACGATACCCCCCATTGATAGCCTTACTCAAATAAAAGAGTCAAGATTTTCAATAATTCAAATAATACTATATCTCATACCAATACTTTTTATTGTGGTATTTGTTGGAGCATATATTCAAGGATTAAATATTGGTGAAGGTATAATAACCTATCTTATATTTGCAGGGGGAGGAGCATTAATAGGTTCTCTATTATCTGGTTCTAAGATACAATCTGCATTAGTGGGAATGGTTGTAGCACCAGTTACTGTTATTCATCCATTATTAGCTGCTGGATGGTTTTCAGGACTTGTTGAAGGTAAATTACGTAAGGTAGGATTCGATGATTTAGCAGAATTAGCAGATTTTGAATCATTTAAAGATCTATGGCATAATAAATTATTTAGAGTAATTCTTGTAGTACTTGGAACGAATATTGGATGTACAATTGGTTTTTTAATAACATTAAACAATGTATTTGTTCCCTACATACATGTAATATTTGGAATATGAGGTGTTTTAATGAATTATTTAATATATAGATGTGATTGTGGTCGTGTTTTATATTCAAAAGAAACAACAAAAACAAAAAAATGTACATGTGGAAAAACATTAAATGTTAAAAAAAGAAGAATACTAAAAATTGCCCAATCAAGTACACAGGCAACAGAAACAGTTCAACAAATGCAAGAAGAGATATATGGTGGTTCTATATTTAGAACAGCCAATGAATTATAAGATTTCTTTTATTTCTTCTGTCATTTTACAGGCATTACATGGACTTTTTGCTGTTACCTGGCCACAAATATCACATCTTTCTAAATGAACCTCTTTTTGTGGAATTTTAAATGTTTTCTTAAAAGAATTAAATATATTCTGTTTTACTCCATAATTTTCCTCTAATTTATTTAAAAATAATTTCACATCACTTCTAAGAGAAGTTACAGAATATGGACATTCCTCATCATGAATAGGAATGTTATTTACAATACACCATATACCAACATCCTTTTCAGGTAATTGCCATAATGGCTTTATTCTTGGAACCATATGTTTATCTATTCTATTGAGTATTGGTCCAAATTTTGGAAACTTATTTTGATCATTTCTTGCAAATGTCATGAGAAATGATTGTATTTCATCGTCCATATTATGTCCAGTTGCAATTTTATCACACTTATGTGAATCTGAAACCTTATTTAACAAGTATCTTCTATAGACTCCACAGGGCATACAAGTACTTTTATAGAGGTTATGAATATCATCTAAGTTATAATTCCATTCATCCTTAAATGAAGCTATTGTAAGGGGTATGTCTAAATTTTTACAATTCTCTTTTGCAGATTCAATTCCATGTTCTCTATATCCACAAATACCTTCATCAATACACACAGCTTCTAATTCAAAGTCAATACCAGACTCTTGTCTATATTGGTATAACATGTGTAGTGTTAAAATACTGTCTTTTCCACCAGAAACACCAATCATAATTTTTTCATTCTTATTAATTAATTTATAATCGTTTAATGTTTCAAAAACATTTTTTTTAACATAACTGTTGAATTTATCTTGTTCTATCTTCATGGTAAAATCATATTCCGTAAATCAATAAAAAAAAGTAAATTAAAAAGGGGGGTTGATGATTTTTATTGTAATAATTCTTCTGAACCTTTTTTAATTGTATCAATAATAGTATCAAGTTCTTCTGTTGTTAATGAAGGATGTACTGGTATTGATATTACTTGACTTGCTGCTTCTTCAGCTAAAGGACAGTTTCCTGTAATTGACAGTGCTTGATAGTATGGTTGTTTATATAATACAATAGGATAATGTATACCTGTACCTATTTGATTGTCTGTTAGGAATTTTTGGAATGTATCCCTATCTTTAGATACTCTTATTGTGTATTGATGGAATACATGTGTTACATTATCAGCTACTACAGGTGTAGTTATACCTTCAACATCAGCAAGACCTTCTGATAAATATTTAGCATTTTCATTTCTAATTTTATTAAATTCATCTATATGTTTAAGTTGAACAAGTCCAATACTTGCTGCAATATCTGTCATTCTATAGTTGTATCCAAGTAATGATTGTTCATATCTTTTACTTTCTCCATGTGCACGTACCATACCTGCTTTTTCTGCATATTCTTCATCATTAGTAGTAACCATTCCACCTTCACCAGTGGTCATGTTTTTTGTTGGATAGAAACTGAAACATCCAAAATCACCAATACTTCCTATTTTTTTGCCTTTATATACAGCACCATGAGCTTGAGCAGCATCTTCAATAACTTTTAAGTTATATTTTTGTGCAATTTCAAGTATACCATCCATGTCTGCTGGTTGTCCATAAAGATGTACAGGAACAATAGCTTTTGTTTTATCAGTTATTTGTTCTTCTATTTTAGCTGGATCTAAGTTAAATGTTTTCGCATCAATATCTGCATAAACAGGTTTTGCTTGTGTATATAATATGGAGTTAGATGTAGCTGCAAATGTAAATGGTGTTGTAATTACTTCATCACCAGGTTTTATTCCAGCTGCAACTAATGCTGTGTGAAGTGCAGTTGTTCCAGAACTTGTTGCAATTCCATATTTAGCTTCTACATATTTGGCAAATTTATTCTGGAATTCATCTACTTTTGGTCCTTGTGCTAACATTCCAGATTTTAATACTTCTGTCACTGCTTCTATTTCTTCATCACTTATAATTGGTTTTGCAATATTTATCATTAAAACATCCCTTATATATTATTTTAT
>NZ_MAIF01000078.1:0-4575 GCF_001729395.1 Methanosphaera sp. A6
ACACATGTTATAGATATACTTTCAATGATACCATTTAATTTCATATTTTTAAGATTTTTTGCAGTATTTAGACTTGTTCGTTTAATAAGTCTATTACAATTATTTCAAATATTTAAGATATATGCTCTTAGAAGATTTGATTATGGGTCTTTAAAATATTTTGTTCAAAATAGATTATTAAAAGTATTAACATTTATTTTAGTATTTTATACAATATTATCTTCTATAATACTTCAAAATATTGATCCATCATTTACAAACTTCTTTGATTCATTATGGTATAATATTGTAACATTGTCTGGTGTTGGTTATGGTGATATTACTCCAATATCAACTGAAGGTAAATTAATTGGTATTATAACTATAATAATGGGGGTGTTGTTTTTAAGTATTTTTACTGCTGCAATGTCTTCATTGTATATGGAAAAACCAGAGGAAAAAACTCGTCTTTTAGTTAAATCATATATTAAACATCTAAAAAATAGAAATAGATCTCTACAAAAAAAAGTTGATAGTCTTGATAGGGATGTTGAGGAATTACAAACTAAGTTAGATGAGATTACACAAATACTTAAGGATAATATTGATAATCAAAAATATGAAAAAGAGGAGGATTCATAGAATGAAACCTGAAGAAGTTAAGAAAATGGAACAAGAGGATGATGAAGAATTTGTGGGATTAAATGTGGATACAAATTTGTTAGATGTTGTTCAAGTATTATTTAAAACAGAACCTGAAGTAGAAGTATTCTATGATGGTTTTCTTGAAAGAATGCAGTCTGATAAAAAAATTCGTAAACATACAGATAATCGTAAACGTATGAATGAAGCATTTCTTGATGAGCTTCTTAAGTATCATGATTTAGATACTATTAACAAGGCATTAAATGGAATGAGGGATGAGAATAATTTTGCCACTGTTGAAGAGGAAAAAGATATTGATAAGTTGTTAAGAAAAACATTTAGTAGTAAAATGGAATTTAGAATGTTTATTACATATGTTAGTCAATATATGATGGAAGAACATGATACTCCAGTGGAAGCTGCAGCCAAGTCAATGAAACGATTGGGTAAATCAGATAATGATGTATTAAAAATAACTAGTGTGATTGATAAGATATTTTAAAGGAAGGTATAATATGAATAATTTAACTATAGAACATAGGTATGTTCTCGATGAAATTTTAGTAAGTGATGATAAAAAATCTGCATACTTACTTGGATTTTTAACAAGAAAATTAACGCATATTGAATATAAGAATCTAGAAAAAACACCATTTCTAAATAAAATTTATGATATAAATCTAAGTCATGAAAAAATAAGGGCAATATATCCTGTTATGATTAATGAAATTCGTAAATATGATGCTATATTTAAGGAACTTGAAGAAGAAGCATCAATATCACTTCTTAAATCTGATAAAAATTGGAATATTTCTGATGAAGAAACAAGTTTCTACTTTACTTTAGGTTATACATTAGGTAGTGCATCTAATTATAAACGTGAAGTAAATGATAAAGAAATAACTTAAATTTATTTTAAAAAAAGTTCATAAAAAGGAGTTTCATCATCTCCTTTTTATTATATAATCTGCTATTTTTATTCTCTATGTTCTTCTATTTTTCCTTGAATTATGTTGGTTGTATATACTATTGATAGTAATAATGGCCATACTCCAATCCTACCTGCCCAGAAATCTATAATCATAACAATTTTCACAATAAGTGGTGTTGATACTGAAAGATATGTTGGTGCAAGTCCAGTATTACCAAGGGATGAAGCTGTAATTGTAAATGCTATCTGGAAGTCATTACAAAAGATTGCTATTACTATAAAACTCGCTATGAATATAAGAATGTATGATATTACATAGATGAGTATTGTTTTTATAGTTTTATCTGATACATCACGGTACTTATTATCATGGAATACTTTTTTAATTATAATGGTATTTTTTGGAAGTATCATACTTTTAACTTCCCACCATATTGCTTTAAAGAGTATAACTATATTATATAGCTTAATTCCTCCACTAGTAGAACATATGGAACTTCCAGTAAACATTAATAATATCAGAACTGTATAACAAAGTGGTGACCAATTATCAATACTTGTACTGGAAAAACCTGTTGATGTAATAACTGACACAACTTGAAATAGTGAATGTCTAAGTATAATTAATATATCGTGATTGTAGAATCCTTGGAAATATAATGATAATCCAATAAGTAATGTTGAAGATATTACAAGAAATGCAAATGCTTTAATTTCAATGTCTTTGTAAAGATTTCTCCATGCACCTTTAATAACACGATATATTACTACAAAGTTTAAACCACCTAATATCATAATACACATTGTTATAAGTTGTATAATTGGTGTTTGAAAGTATTGTACACTTGCTGGATGTACAGAAAAACCACCTGTTGCAATTCCACAGAAACAATAACATATTGCATCAAATAGATTTAGTCCTGCTAGTAGGTATAATATAATTCCAATTGATGTTAATAGTAAATATAATTTTATAAAGATTATTGTTGTATGTTTTATATTAGGTGTCATTTGTTCTGTTCTTCCCTCTGCAAAGTATAATCTTTTTAAACTCACAGATGATGGAACAACAACAAGTAATAAAACTATGATACCTAATCCTCCAAGCCATTGTGTTAATGAAGCCCATATTGCAACAGAAAATGGATGTTCACATGGTGGAAGGAGAGAAAATCCTGTTGTTGTAATACCAGACATTCCTTCAAAAAAAGCATCGAGTATATTTAAATCTCCAGAAATGACATATGGAAGACCTGCTGCTAATGCTGTTAGTCCCCATATACTCAGAACAAAAATTAGGGATCCTTTTAAGGATAGGTGTGTTAAGTTTTTTTTACTAAAACCAACCCATAATAAAAATCCAATTGCTACACATATAATTGAAGAAGATACAAATGAATTCAAGTATTTTACTTCATCATGAAATATTATTGCACATATTATTGGAATTATCATAAATAGTCCAATAACTATACATACATAGCCAGTATAATGACCAATTGTTTTAAGTTCATTTGTTTTTATTTTATTTATAGTAAATGAGTTCATTTGTTACTATCCTTAAATTTTGTACATATTAATATTGATATTTTTAATATTTAAAAGTTTATCAGATAAATATAATAAAAAAAGTATAAAAAAAAGATTTAATAATATTTGATTAGTTCCTTATTTTCTTTTTTCAGTATAAATAACAGAAACTAGGTCTCTAAAAGTAGATCCTATACTTCCACCAAAAGATCCAAGTATTATACCACCAATAACTGTGATTAATAAAACAATAACTAATGATAATCCAAGTGATATATCAGCAGTACCTAATATACTACTAAATTTTGGTATATAGTATCCTGTTAGAAATATGCTGAAGATTAAACATAATAAGAAACTAGACATAGTACCTCTTAAAGTTCTATGATTAGGATTTCTTTTATTAGAGGGATTATATAGGAATGATGCACTTAGGGCAGATATTATAATTGCTAATAAGATTCCACTTATAGGAAAACTTAATAATCGTCCTAAAAATAATACAAGACTTCCAATAAATAATCCAATAATTGTTGAAGTTAAATAATCAAAATTTAAGTTCATGTTAATCTATTTATTTCTTTTATTTTTTTATTGTATTAAATATTTAGTTAGATAGTTTATGAATGAAATTAAATATCTAGTATTTTTAAAAGAGGTATTAAATAAAAAAATGTAATAAAAAAGAAATAAAAATAGAAGTGTTAAATTGATTAGTTAATTGAAATAATTAAAGTAAGTTTATTAGAAATACCATAATCTTTTATAGAAATAAGCACTTATTTAGTCTATGCTATATTTTATTAAATCAGTTCATTTACGTAATTCAGCCAAAATTTGAATTTTTAATTGGGATTATTATTCAAGTAGTTTTAATGAATTAATTTTTTCTTTTTAAGTATTTAAATTTATTTACTTTTTAGTTAAATTATCTAATTAATTATTATACTTCTTGTTTTATAAAATATTTTATCTAAGTTTTAATATTTTATATTTATACATAAATATTAAAATTATCTACTTAATGAAATAGAAAGTTAGTTGATACTTAAATATTCCTTATTTTTTGTATGATTTAATAGTCTTAAATTAACTCCATACCCCTTAAAAACAAATGTATTATTATTTGTTATAATTATATGTAATTTCTTTTTCATATCAGCAATATAATACATATTATCTGATAGAATTTTTGAAATAATAGTATTATCTTCATCAATAAGCTTTTTAATGTACTTGTTTGTTAGGCTATTAATGTTATTTGACATGATTATTAAATCAACTGTAGGTATGGAGTCAAGTAGGGTGTATGTATCTTTGTTTTCATCAAGCATGTGAAGATTATTTTCATGTTCAGTTATAATAATTTTATTTTTTAGAAGATTGTCATATATATCTGGTGTTAGTGTTAATGTTTTGTCAATAAATATGTATTCTAGGTCATTCCATTCATTATATGTTTCAAGAATATTTAATATTTTATAAATTTT
>NZ_MAIF01000079.1:0-5943 GCF_001729395.1 Methanosphaera sp. A6
TTCAAAAGCTAATGCATTTTCATATTTTTCATTAAAAATTGGTTTATCTAATTTTTTATTAAGAAAAATATATATTGGTCTTAAAATATATTTTCCCCATAAAATCATAAAGGGGATTGAGATAACAATTCCTATTAAAAAAATTATCATTTCAGGGGATTGTGGTGCTCCACGTCCTACAATCATTAATTTAACCTCCATAATATAGTATTATTTTCAATTTCTTTTTATATAATAAACATATTTTAACCTATTTTAATCATTTGGGTGGTATCTACAACATTCTACAAAAGCACTACATCCTACTCCTGTTTCAAATGTTTTAGCATACTCATGTAAATATGATGAATATGTAGTTAATCCTTTATTGCATAATACTGTTCTAGTAGCTATTGTAACTTGTTTATGTAGGGCTTTTTCAGCTATTCTGGCAATTTTTACTTCTCCACTTCCTGGAAGACATGACATAAAGATGGAGATTGCTGCATTTTCTGCATAATATGGATTTGATATATCATCTAAACTATTAGCACCTGTAGCAGCATAACATAATAATGCACCACCAGCTACTGCAGCAATGGGAAGAACTACTGGTGCTGATGATATGGCAAGAGTTATGCCTGTTGTTATTAGAATTGATCCTGCAATATCTTCACAAGTATTGATTATTTTCCAACATGTATCTGTAGCACTACCAGGTATGGTCTGTTCATAGCAATATGTGATATAATTTTTTCCAAAATTGTATATACTTTCTATTCCTTTTGTAATAAAATCACTAATTGTCCATGTTGCTGCATTTTCATAATTATAACCATATCCAATACTCCCATATCCTCCACATATTTCCTTTGTTATTATGATGTTAGTTTCAGCGGTGGTAGTTTTTAAGTTTTTTGATGAATTTCGAGAATTCATTATCATATAGGTATAAGCTCCATTTGAACATAGTGTTATCATATAATCCGTGTTGTTTTCTGTGTGAATTTGAAGTGTTCCAGTTTTATTATCATATGTGAAATTCAATGTTTTATTATTATAATAATCTTCCATAAAATATATTGCAGCAGATCCTGCATTTTTATCTCCAGCAAGATTCAATACTACTCCTTCAAGATACGATCCTATAAATCCTGTTAGAAAGTTATATGTACTGGTATTAGTACTGTTTCCAATGATATTTGTCCCAAAAACACCATCCTGAATATTTATAAGTATATATCCATTATATGTTATGCGTATTGCCATTTGTGTATCCTGAATACAATATGATTTAAGATTTAATTGATATTCAAACATTGTGGATGCTGCATTGTATAGATACAGATATGTTAGTCCTGTTAAAAATGTTCCATAACATGAACAATATACACTTTTATTGTATGATGCATTTTTTTGACTCCAATATTTTAAAATATCTTGTGTTATTTTTTGATTAGTTAATAATTAGTAATATTAATTAAATCTATTGATATATTGTTCACCTCATTATTAATAAGTTATATGGACTATTTTAAAATGCCACTCCAAAAGATATTAAAGTTGTAATTATTAGAAAAATTCTCAAAACATTACTTTCAAATCAAATGGCATAAATTTATCTGTTATCTTGGGAAATACTATTAGAAATTCTACTATTAAACATATGATTATTGTTATTAAGTATTTGCTCTACCATATAGTGGATAAAATAAAATTATTTCCTCTTTATATTTTGAACCATAGATGATATAATAATATACCAGTATCTAAAAATTACAAATCCATTTTTTTTTAATTTCACATATTATATTTATTATATTGGGTGTATGTTTTTATGAATATGAATTATTTTTTTTAGATGTATTTATGAATATTATTATTAGTTTTAAAAAAGATATATTTAATTAAGAATATTTAATATAGTTGGAAGGATTTAAATTGCTAGAAATTATAGAGTTAAAACAAGAAGACTTTTCAAAGTATACTCAGAGAATTCAAATGAATTCTAGTGATGTTATACAACCTGTACAGGAAATTATTGCAAATGTATGTGAAAATAAGGATAAAGCATTACATGATTATACTTTGAAATTTGATAAGGCAGATATCTCTGATTTTAAGGTACCTGTTGAGACTATTAAACAAAGTGTGGAAAATATTAGTCCTAAACTAAGAAAAGCATTGGAAGATGCAGCAGAAAATATTAGTAAGTTTCATAAAGCACAAATACCATCTGATTGGACAATGACAGTAAAAGATGGTGTTAAGGCTGGTCAAATTATAAGACCATTATCTCGTGTTGGTTGTTATATTCCTGGTGGAAGGGCAGCATATCCTTCATCCATATTAATGACTGTTATTCCAGCAAAGATTGCTGGTGTAGAAGAGATTATTTGTTGTACTCCTCCAGATAAAGATGGATGTGTTAGTGATGAAATTCTTGCAGCAGCATATATTGCTGGTGTAACTGATATTTACATGGTGGGTGGTGCTCAAGCTATAGCAGCAATGGCATATTCTACTCAAACAATACCTTCTGTTGATAAGATTGTAGGACCTGGTAATATTTTTGTAGCAACAGCTAAAAAATTAGTATATGGTGATGTGGATATTGAATTTCCAGCAGGTCCATCTGAAATGTTAGCATTGGTAGATGAAACAGCAAATCCTGAATATATTGCAACAGAATTATTAGCTCAAGCAGAACATGATCCTAATGCTGCAACAATACTTGTATCTACATCAAAAGAAGTGGCCCAAAAAACTGTAGAACATGTTATGGAATATCTTAAAACACAAAAAAGAAGTGATATAATAGAAGAATCATTATCTAAATATGGTCATGTTCTAGTGGCAAGTAGTATGGAAGATGCTATAGATTTTACTAATGCATATGCTCCAGAACACTTGGTTATTGTGACAAAAGATCATTATAAAACATTAGAATCAATAAATAATGCTGGTTCTATCTTTTTAGGTAATCTTACACCAGTTGCTGGTGGAGATTATGGTTCTGGAACAAACCATGTTCTTCCAACAAGTGGTGGGGCAAGAATGTATTCTGGTTTATCTGCAGAATCTTTCCTTAAAAAACCAACAATACAAGAATTATCACCTGAAGGTGTTAAAAATATTAAAGACATGGTTATAAACCTAGCAGAAGCAGAAGGATTATATGCTCATGCTTTATCTATTAAAAAAAGAGCAGAAGATATGGAATAAAATATTTTTTCTATTAAATAAATTTATCAATTAAGAAAAATATAAATATATATTAATATTTTATTAATTTTAACTAAAATCATAAAATGAATACATAGGTGAAAAAGTGACAGACATATTTGAAAAATGTAAAAGAACCCATTACTCAAATGAAATAGGTCCAGAACTTGCTGGTGAAACAGTTAAAGTAACTGGATGGGTACATGAAATAAGAGATCTTGGTGGAATTGTATTTGTATTAATCAGAGATAAAAATGGTATAACACAATTAACAGCACCAAGTAAAAAATTATCTGAAGAAATGATGGCAGATGTACGTGCAGCAAGAAAAGAAACAATAATTACCCTAACAGGTACTGTACAAGAATCAGCAAAAGCACCTAATGGTGTTGAAATAATTCCAAGTAACATTGATGTAATTAATGTTTCACAATTACCTCTACCATTAGATACTACAGAAAAAGTAGAAGCAGAAATGGATACAAGATTAGATTCAAGATTCATGGATTTAAGAAAACATGATGTAAGTGCAATATTTAAAATAAAAAGTCAAATGTTACACACAGCACGTAACTACTTCTATGACAATGATTTTACAGAAATCACAACACCAAAACTTGTAGCTTCAGCAACTGAAGGTGGAACAGAATTATTCCCAATAACCTACTTTGAAAAAGAAGCATTTCTTGGACAAAGTCCTCAACTATATAAACAAATGATGATGGCAACAGGTCTTGACAATGTATTTGAAATAGGACAAATATTCAGAGCAGAAGAACATGATACATTAAGACATTTAAATGAAGCATTATCCATTGATGCAGAAATGTCATTTAAAAGTCAAACAGATGCAATGAACACATTAGAAGAATTAATTAAAAGAATATTATCAGACATATCTACTAATTGTCAAAAAGAATTATCTGACTTAGATCATGAATTAGATATTCCTACAGAACCATTCCCAATAGTTACATATGAAGAAGTAATTGATATTGTAAATAGTAGGGATGTTGAAATGAATTATGGTGAAGATTTAAATAGGGCAGCAGAAAAAGTATTAGGAGAAACTATGGGTAGTTACTACTTTATTACAGAATGGCCAACAGCAATTAAACCATTCTATGTAATGCCTAACAGTGATGATGCTGAAAAAAGCACTGCATTTGATTTAATGTACAGAGATCTTGAATTGTCAAGTGGTGCACAACGTATCCATGATTATGATCTTTTATACAGTCAAATAGAAGCAAAAGATTTAAATCCTGATTCATTTGAAAAATACTTACAAGCATTTAAGTATGGTATGCCACCACACTCTGGTTGGGGTATGGGTGCAGACAGATTAACAATGGTTATTACAGGTGCAAAAAATATTAGGGAAACTGTATTATTCCCAAGAGACAGAAGACGACTTACACCTTAGTTGTTCTTCTTTATTTTTTTTTAAATTAATTTCTTTTTCTAAAATAAGTATGATAAAATAAGTTTGTCTATTTTTAATAAATTTAATAAAAAAAGAGGTACTTGGGAGAGTATCTATTCTTTTATATCTTCAATATATATGTAAATTCTTTCTTCTTCAAAATAATAGCTTTCATCTTCATTTAATTTACTGGCAATTTCAAAGATTAAACCATTATCTCTTAATTGAAATATTCTATTTACAATATCATCGTATGCATATTGATTATTTCTATTAGTATATACTCTATTAAATCCCTTTTCACTCCATTCAAGTCCATCCCATGCATATAATTTGGATTTTCCCTGTGGATTATATACTATCTTAGCAAGTATATTAAAATCATCTTCTTCATAAGTATCATCAAGTAGAATACATTCTATTTCTCGTATATTCATATTCTACATCCTTATAATTTATTTGCTATGATATTTAATTTATATTGTTCTTTAGAGATTTCATCATGATCATTCATAGCTTTTAATTCTTTCCAAAGATTTCCATGTACCATATAATCATGCATTCTTGTTATAAAATCTTCAAATTTATCTTTATCTTCTTTATTTTCAGGTGATATTTTATTTAAGTCTATGAAATCTTTATGCCATGTGTCTCCATCAAAAAAATAATATGTTGTATCATAATCATTTTCAGTATTATATTCTGCTTTACATTTTATATTATATGATTTATTATCAACATCACTTAGAATATATTCATATGTTTCTTTCATTTTCTATTCACCCTCATTGTTATTATGTTTGTGATACAAGATTAATATACTATGCAATCTATATTATAATATATTAATAATTTATCATTGATTTCTATGCAATACTATAAAAAACATGTATATACTTCTAAGAATTTAAGAGAATTAATTAAATTCTATACTAGGGATGGATTCATACTTAAGGATAATGTGGATAATAAGACATATCTAACTAAGAAAAATCATGGTAGTTTAACAATTCATGTATTGTTATTAATAGCTACTTCCTGGTTTTCATTAGGTCTTATTAACATAATATACTTGATAATTTCATATTTTTATTATTCTAAAGGAATAATTATAATATATTCTAATAATAATATAAATATAAACAATAATCCTATTTTTGAGTTATATGAAGGATTTGATGATTTGGATGTTATTACTAATTTCTTAGATACAAGTGTTGATGATTATGAAAATTTCATAAATAATAATGATAAATCTCCGATTATATCATTTCTTAATCATAAAAAGTAAGTTGTTATGTATTTTCATATAA
>NZ_MAIF01000080.1:0-8949 GCF_001729395.1 Methanosphaera sp. A6
GAAAAAGCTACTAAAAAAAAAAAAAAAAAAAATAAATAAAATTAATACAAAATAAAAAGGTAAATAAACATGAAAAACAAAAGCAATAACAACTAATAAAAAATCCAAAGAAGTGAAAAATAATGGTAAATATAGAAATATCCCAAGACTCATACGATATGATACTAGAAATAAAAGAAAAAAATGAAACAATAGATGATGTAATATCAAAACTACTAGATGAACATTATGAAGACATAAATGAGAAGAAAAACAATAGAGATGAATATGAAGATGATGAAACACTATACTAAACTTCCCAAACACTACTTTTTTAAGAAATATCTAAATATTAACAAATACATATACATATAATCATACAAAAAACACTATTTTTACAAAAAAATAAGAGAAGATTTATAAGAACTTATTCCCAAATCCACTAAAACCATGAAAAATAACCATGACATGTATATGTACTATGCTCAAAAATAGTAAGTTTAAAAATTATTAAAAAAAAGTTCATCCTATTTTCAAATTCTAAATCAAAATTTTAAATATTAACATAATATTTGTAGTTTTTTTACTCTCTTTTATTGTGGAATCTGCATATGCATTTGGAGAATATACTTTCAAATTGTTTACTTTTTGATTATCTGTTTTTGGAAAATTTCTTTTTATTCCATTGAATCTTTCATTAAATTTATATTCATATACCTCTTGTACTTTTAATAAACCATTATCTTGAACTTCTAAATTAATGTAACTATTGTTAATTTCATAAGATTTACTGTTGTTGTTACTAATAGGTATGAATATTAAAAATAGTGCAATTATAAAAAAAGATTAGAAGGACTGTTATTTTTTTAGTCATTAATACACCTACTTGATTGTAATATTTCATCACAGTTATTCAAATATTCTATTTAATAACTTTATTCCTCCTATATGATAAAAATTATATAAATTATTCTTTAAATTTAAGTCTTTCATTGATTTTAGTATACAATCCTCACATCCTAATGCTGTTGCATAGATTATATATTTATTCCAGTTTTTTGATTCTGGTGGATGTTCTTTAATTAATGATAAATCATTAAGATATTTCCTAAATGCCATCCATTTTAAATAATATTCCATACCATACTCTGTCCAATTCACTCTTGACAACATTTTTCCTAGTATAAAATATACTATAATCATGATAATTCCAGTGATTATGTTATATATAAAAAAGGGATGGGGAGCTACTAGATTTAATATTACAGGTATAATCAATATAATTAATAATATTTTTCCATATTTGAAAAATATATCTAAGTATGTATTATCTATAAATTTTGAAATATCATTTTGTTCTTGATAATTTTCTTCCCATTTCTTTATTTTCTTTGTATATATTTTAGAATTATTACCTTTTTTGAGTTGAATTTTGATTTTATTTAAATTAATACAATTATTTTCATCTTCAAATAATTTAAGAAGATTTAATGCCTCTAATTCATAATCTAAAAGATCTTTTTTATTAGTTATTATTTTAAGTATTATTGTATCCTCATATAAATTATAGGATAAAACATTTTTCTCAATCAAATCAAGTATCACTGCTTTAAGAGCATTTATATTTGGTCTACCCCTTATTATTTGGGTTGAATATATAATTGAATTTACAAATATTGGTTTATCATCTGTTGGAGGTTCTTCTATTTCTTTAAAAGTAAGCTTTGGTTTTCTTCTATATTTAATATAAACTCCAATAGGTAATAGTAAACTCATTATTTCAATAACTGAAAAAAGAGGCAGTACTATATTGTTTCTTTTATAATTATTTTCATAATTTTCTTGAGCTTTAGTTATATCTTCAGCTTTAGTATCATCTATTATTGTAGCATATGTGTTATTAATACTAAATTCATTCTTGGGTATTGTTGAGCTAAATTCAATATTATTTGTCATGAAATTAGTTGATATATTTTCTATTATTAAACTAGAATTTTCCCAATGGAATTTTGTATTTTCTGCCACATCATATGGATTTATCCAGAAATTAACTCCTTCTTTTGAGGGATAATTAATTTTAAATGATAAGTTATTTATTGGTACTACTTCTTTATTATCATATAATTTATATTGAAATATACCTACATCATTATACAGTTTTAGAGCTTGAGTTAAATCATATTCATATACCACAGTTATTTCTTTATTATTTATTTTCTGATTTTTAGATTCATCTTTATAAAGAAATGTTGTAATATTTGTACTGTTAGAATTTTCTTCTATATTAAATTCAGAGTATGCTCCACTAGTATAAACTTTTAAATTACTTATATTTTCTCCATTATCTCTTTCAATGGTTCTGTTAATAGTATCAACTGTTTCTTTAATAGTATAGGTATATACCTCTTGTACTTTTAATAAACCATTATCTTGAACTTCTAAATGAATATCACCATTTTTAATCCCATATGGACTACTATTTCCACTAATCATAAAGAGAAGTAATATTATTATTAATAAAAAACATACACAATATCCACCGTTTAGGCCATTAAATAAAATAAAAGATAATTATCCAAAATATGTTCTATCTATGGATGAAATAAACTTATCCTCAAATGGAATAATACATATGAATATTCTTGAATTTTTAAAGGCAGATGAAATATAAATTCCACTATTTTCTTTTTATTTAATTAATATGAAACTATTAAATATAATGGATTAAATAATTATAGAAAAAGGAATTTCTTTAAAAAAATAGAAAAAACAACGTTAGATATACATAAGCTTGTTAAAAAAATAGGTAATATATAAAAGAGAATATGTTAAATAAAATCTCTTTTGAGGTTTTAATATGATTGATAACTTAAATAAAAAAATATCTTACAAAAAAGAAAATTTAAGAACAATATATCTTGCAGGGGGATGTTTTTGGGGTGTTGAAGCATATATTTCGAGGTTACTTGGAGTAGCTAAAACAACAGTAGGTTATGCAAATGGAAACACAGAAAATCCCACTTATGATGAGGTATGTTTAGAAAATACAAATCATGTTGAATGTGTAAAAGTGGATTATGATAATAACATATTACCATTAAAGAAGTTATTGGAAGAATTTTTTAAAATAATAAATCCACTTACAATTAATAAACAAGGAAATGATGTAGGAGTACAATATAGAACTGGTATATATTATAGAAATGAAACAGACAAAAGAATAATAATAAATTTTATTAATAGAAAACAAGGAGAATATTCACAAAAAATAGTAACAGAAGTATTACCCTTGAATAATTTTTATCCTGCTGAAAAATATCATCAGAAATATTTGGAAAAAAATCCTACAGGTTACTGTCATATTGATTTAACACAACTTCCAAATCAGAAAAAACAATTAGAAGAATTATTAATTAAAGAAGATATTATGAATTTAACACCTATTGAATTTGATGTTACACAAAAAAATGCTACAGAAAAGCCTTTCAGTGGAAAATATAATGATTTTAATAAGAAGGGATTGTATGTGGATGTTGTAGGTGGAGAGCCATTATTTATATCAGATGATAAATTTGATTCAAAATGTGGATGGCCTTCTTTTACAAAACCTGTTAATGATAGTCATATTCAAAAGTTAAATGATACATCTCATGGTATGAAAAGAATAGAAGTTAGAAGTAAAAAGGCTAATTCACACCTAGGTCATGTTTTTGATGATGGACCTAGAGGTGAAAAGAGGTATTGTATAAATTCTGCTTCAATGAAATTTATACCATATGATAAGTTAGAGGAGATGGGTTATGGAAGGTATGTTAAATATTTTAAGTAAAATAATTGATTTTTAGAAATTCTTTTTTTTTAGTATTTTTTTCTACATTAGTTTAAAGAAGTTAAATTCATTTAAAATAAAAAAAAATAAGTATTGAAGATAATTATTTAATTATCTTTTGTTTCTGGTAGTTTTGTAAGAATTACTGGTATAATTATAACTAATGCTAAAAATACTAATTCTATTAATAGTTCTGTAGTTATACCTTCTGTAATTTTATGTATTATTTCTGAAGCAAATAATATTAAAAGTACTCCTGGAAGAATATATTTTAGTATCCATATCCATTTTGATCCTATGTGTACTATTGATTTTTCATTTAAAATTGGTACTAATTTATCAATACCATATAACCATCCAAAGATTATTGCTTGAAGAAGTATTGCAAATAATATTCCATATTGATTTATGAATTCATCTGCTATTGCAAGAATATAGTTTCCTGCTCCTGTTGTAAATATTATGGATGTTAAAAATCCAAAGAAACAAACAATAGTTGCTGTTTTTGATCTACTCATCTTAAATTTTTTAGCTAAAGATAAACTCATTGGTTCAATAAATGCAAACATAGTTGTTACTCCTGCAAAGAAGACACATAAAAAGAATGCTGGACCAATAATATATGCTACATCACCCATTATATTGAATATTTCTGGGAATACTACAAATATTAATCCAGTACCTGATGTTGCTATTTGTTCAATTCCAAGTCCTGTTTTTAGTGACATAAATCCTAGTATGTTAAATACTCCTATTGCTGTTATTATTTCAAAACTTGAATTTGATGCAGCAACAACTAAAACACTATCTACTAGATGATCATTATTATCAAGATAACTTGCATATGTAAGTGCAATTGATTGTCCTACAGATAATGAAAATAGTACTTGTGTAAATGCTGCAAGCCATATGTCACTATTTAGAAGAGCACTCCAATCTGGATTAAAAAGATTAGTTAATCCTATCATATGACCATTAAGTGTAAATGAGTATGCTACTATTAAAAACATGATACATATTAGAGAGGGTATTGTTATTTTCACTACTTTTCCAATTCCATTTTCAATATTTTTACGTGATACTAACCATAAAAATATCCATACTAGTGTAACTATTATAAATGTGGGCCATACTATTGTTGTAATATGACTTAAGTTGTTACCTCCAACTACTATGTTGGTATTGAAAAATAAATTAGGATCACTTCCCCATTGTTTTGTGAAACCTAGAAGTAGATATATAACATCCCATCCTATTATAACTATGTAATATGTCATAACTAGGAAAACTAGAAATACTATAAACCATCCTATTACTTCAAATTTTGGATTTAAATTCTTAAGAATACTGGATAATGAATCTCTATGTTTTACTCCAAGACCATATTCTAATATTAGAAATGGAACACCAAGTGTTAATATTGCAAATATGTATGGTATAAAAAAGGATCCTCCACCATTACTATATACAATATAACTAAAACGCCATATGTTTCCTAGACCTATTGCTGCTCCAATCATTGCAAATAAGAATGAAATATTACTTCCCCATTTATATGCTTCATTTGTTTTCTTTGAAGCTGAGATATATGCAACCCCCATTATTTTTTTTCTAAGTTTATATTAGTATAAAATATCTTTTAATTTTATAAAAACATAATATTTATAATTATATTTTTTCATTGTATTTAGTATTTGCATGTTTTTTTCAATTTTTTTAAAAGAGTATAATTATAATCATAATTTAAAAAATAAAAAAAAAGAGATAATACTATAAGTAGTTACATTGGTTTATTTTCAAGTGATTCTACTACATCTTTCATTACTTGTGGTATGTTTATTTGTTGAGGACATTTTTCTACACATTTACCACAGTCTATACATGCACTTGCCGGCCCATTTTTCTTATTTTTCATGTAGTTTATGTACGTTACTTGGTATGTTGTAAATCCATCTTCATTTAGTAGTTTTTCACTATTATATAAATCAAATACATATGGTATGTTGATATTTACTGGACATTCATTTATACAGTAATTACATTTAGTACAAGGTACTGTTATTTTACTATTTATAAGTTCACTTACTTGTTTTATAAGGTCTAATTCTTCTTTAGATAATGGTTGCATATTTTCAAAAATTTCAATATTTTCCTCCATTTGTTTATAACTACTTACTCCACATAGTACCATGAATACATTATCAAGATTTGCTACAAAACGTAGTGCTAACTCAACTGGTGTAAGTGTTGGATTGAATTTTTTAATTAAATCATTAGCATCTTCTGGTATGTTTGCAAGAAATCCTCCCTTTAATGGTTCCATTACAATTACTTCTAAATCATGTTTTTTAGCAACTTCATAGCATTTCTTTGATTCTATTGTTTGACTTTCCCAGTCAAGGTAATTTATTTGTAATTGTATAAAATCCATGTCAGGATATTTTTGAAGATATTTTTCTATGTACTTAGCATCTCCATGGCTTGAAAATCCAAGTTTTTTAATTTTTCCTGCATCTTTTTGTTGTTTTAAAAATTTATATGAATCTACATCTATATATCCTGCTTCTGAAAATGGACTTATGTTGTGTAGTAAATAATAGTCAAAGTATTCTACTCCACAACGTTCTAATTGTTCTTTAAATATTGGTTCTACCTCTTCTTCTTTGGTTATTGCAAAGATGGGTAATTTATCTGCTACTATATATGATTCTCTATGATGGTTTTTTAGAGCTTCTTTTAGTGCTATTTCACTTTTTCCATTATGATAAGGATATGCTGTATCAAAATAGGTGTATCCTTTTTCTAAAAAGAGTTCTATCATTTTATTTACTTGTTCTTGGTTGATTGTTTCTGGTTTATCTTTATCTGTTTGAGGTAATCTCATCAATCCAAATCCCATTTTTTTCATTATATCTTCTCCCTTTTTAATAATATGAAAATTTTTTTATAAGCTTTATATATATACTATTTATTTTTAATAATTATATATATATTTATTACATAAACATCATTAAAGAAGAACACACAATAATATTATTATGAAATCAAATATCTTTCTTAGTTACTATCATGAAGATAAAGAGTATAGTGACAAATTTCAAGAATTATTTCAAAATTTGAATACAAAAACAATAAGATTAACAAATAATGACTATTCAAGTGATGAATATATCTCTAATATCATAAATGAAAATAACATAACAAATACTACAACTACAATAGTACTAGTAGGACCTAAAACATACAAAAGAAAACATATAGATTGGGATATATATGCAGCATTAAAGCAAAAATCATCACTAATAGGCATATGTCTTCCAAATAGGAATGATTATAGACTAAATAATCTAATACTGGAAACATATCCTCCAAGACTACATGATAATGTAACATCAGGTTATGCAACTATAATAAAATGGACAGAAAATCCAGAGAAAATAGATAACATAATAAAAAGATCATATATAAAATCAGAGGATACAAATCTAATAAATAATAGACGAAAACTACAATCTAAAGATCATCATTTCTGTGGAGTAGGATGTGATTGTCACTAAAAAAATGAAAGTATATACTTAAAATATATGTATAGTAAATAGTAAATAAGTATTATGTAGTATGTAAAACATACATCATTTTACATTCGTATGTAGGGAAATTATTATACCTCTAACTTTTAATATAATATTTTTTCCTACTACTTTTATAAAAAAAACTTTTTTAAAAAAAAGAAGAATATTTCTTTAGATTTAACTTAAAATCCAAGAAGTATTTTAAATCCAAGAAGTATTAATATTACTCCACCTAATATTTGGAATTTATCTCCAAAATAATCACCTAATTTTTTACCAATAAATATTCCAACAATACTAAATAAGAATGTAATAATTCCAATAATAGCACATGGAATAACTAGACTAATATTAAGAATAGCAAATGTCACACCCACAGCAAAAGCATCAATACTTGTTGCAATAGCAAGTAGGGTAACTTCTTTAAAACTAAATATGTCAGCTACTTTTTCATCACTACTAGTGATACTTTCACGAATCATATTCAATCCAATACAAAGTAGTAGTATAAATGCAATCCATGGTGCATATGTTGATATAAATGATCTAATTGTAGTTCCACAAACATAACCTATTATAGGCATGAAACATTGAAATCCGCCAAAGAAAATTCCATACCAGAGTATTTCTTGTTTTTGTATTTTTTTCTGAGTAAATCCTTTTGTTATTGAAATACTAAAAGCATCCATAGCAAGAGCAATAGCCAAAAGAATTACAGAAAGCATATTCATTTCCATATAATCAAAATTCCTTATTAAAAAAAAATTCAATTTAAAAATAATAATAATAATAAAAACTACTTACTATCAATATTAATATATTTTATAATAATTAGATATAAATCTTTAATCTAAAATAGAATTTAGAATAAAAAAATAAAATCCTTCAATAAACAGAGTCTATTTTTAATTTAAAATATAGGTATATTTATAAAAAAATTCATGAAATAATTTAGTAAAAATTACTTATAATTATGGTTTAGACTATGGGGGTAGTTTAGATTATGAATATTAATCTAGTTTTCTTTTTACTATTTTTTTTTATATAAACTGGGTATCTAACAAAGATGTTCTTTTTCTAATAAGGTATTGTTGAAATTTTTCTATATAATTTTTCTTTTGTATTTTTTAACTTATTTATTATATTTTTTATTATTTTTTGCAATGTTTTCTATTTTTGTTGTGATGGTTGTTTTGTTGACAATAGTATGTGCTACATTAAATAGCGTAAACACTTGAACTTATAATAACTGGTTTAGTTATTTGTTATGATAGTTTGTTTTTTTCCAAATGTAGTAATATTATGATGATATGAGAGCTAAAATAAAGTCAACAATTATGTTGATGATTTAGTTTGATGTATGTACCAAATTTACGCGATATAATTATTGTTATATTGAATGTGGTGAATATAAAGGAATAATATGATTCTTTTATTACTGCTAATTAATATAATCCTTTGATTAATGTTATTTAACATTTTACTTTCTATAGATTAATAGAAACAGTGTGTTTTATTAATTTTTCTGCTTTGATTAACAGATTTACAAGAATAGTGTGTAAATCCGTT
>NZ_MAIF01000081.1:0-6930 GCF_001729395.1 Methanosphaera sp. A6
GTAAAACTCAAATTTTAAAATTCTAAAAAAAAAATAAATCAACCATAAAAAATCAAAAATATTTTTTTTTATAATTAGGCAAATAACACAACATCTAAAAATATATGTTTTTTAAACCTCAATTTATTTTTTATTTAATAATATTTACTTATAATCAAAAAAGGAAAAAAAGAGGATTGTATTAATAATATATTCCTATTATATTTTATTTTTATAATAATTTTTCATGTTTGAATAATATTTTGTTTATATTTTTTTTAAAAGTAATACTTTTTAATGGAAAAGTATTTATCTTTGTATGTATATATAATTATAACATAGAAGTAATACTATTTTTATAATTAGTATTAATTCTATATAAATATACTATACAGAACTCTCAAATGGAATAAGTATCAAAAAGAAATAAATTAGTATAAAAACTATGAAAGAAGATTATCTAATTTGGAGAATAAAAAAACTAGCTCCCTTTAAAAATATACTCCTATAAAGAATTTAATCTTTCACATCACCTATCCTCCCCTCTTTATTTTTCCTTTTTTATAATAATTCATAATTTATAACTACTACTTTCATATTAAAAAATATAATTTCAATTAGAAACATATGTATAATATAATAAAAAAGAAAAATGTCTTTTGACATTTTAATAATTTTTTAGGAGTTTATCTTAATGATAAATAGTTTTAAAAAAGTTATTAAAGATAATAAAATAGAATTATTCTACATTACATTTCTAATAATTTCTCTACTAGTTATTAGTATTCCTAGATTATTTACACAATACTCTATAGGAATTGGTAATTGGGATACGTATCTTTATTTAGAAAATGCTCGTAGTTTTGCTAGTATGGGATGGGGTGATGTTGCTAGTATTTCACCTGTTGTTCCATATATATTATCATTATTCTTTAGAATAATAAATAGTACACCTCAAGAGGCAATATTTAATCTAAGTGTATTGATGTACATAGTAGGAACTGTTAGTTTATATTTAATATTTAGATTCAAGTTTAATCATATGATAAGTTATGTTGGAAGTATAATTTATGCAACATTTACCCTACTTTATTCATGGGTTGCCATTGGAGGTAATGATATAACAGGTGTTTCATTAACATTACTTACAATATATCTTATATTATTAGCACATGAAAAAAACAATAAATACTATTATATTGCCATGCCAATAGCGGCATTTGCATTTTTATCAAGATACACAGCAGGAGTAATGATTTTTGCAATAATCTTTTATTTATTAATTAATAAAATAAGTAAAAATGAATTTAAAACCTTCATTAAAGGTAGTGTTCTTGGAGTATTATGTGTTAGTCCATTTCTGTATCATTTCTATAGAATTTTATCCACACCTTTTCCATTTCTGGGACAATTTAGTGGTACTGTAAATAATACAAAAGTTCTTGATGCAGGATATCTTCCAGATACAATGTATTATATTAAACATATACCTAACTACATTACAAGTTATATACCACATACTGGTGCTACCTTTGAAAATGTAGTAAATCCTATGGGTAACATTCCATCTGTTATAAGCTATGTTTTTATAATATTATGTATAATTGGAATTTTTTTAATATTCTACAATAGTTATAAATATGTAATTAAAAGTAATAGAAGACTTTTAACAGGAAATAATCAAATCAATATAATAATAGCACTAATACTTACAATAATATGTCTTATTAGTATTAACAGTGTATCATATATCATTACAACAATACTTACACTTTCAGTATTATACATAATAAAGCATATACTGGAGGATTATGATATTTGGTACTTAAATTATGATTTATTGATGTTATCCTTGCTACTGGTTTATATAATATTCCAATCAATACTCTCTACTAAAAATGATCGTTACTTTATCACAGTATTACCATTTATAGCATACTTCATTACAAATGCCCTATATTATATCTATAATTTCATTGACTTTAAAATTGAAATAAAAAATATTAAAATATCAACAATAATATCTATAGTGATTGTATTGTTCCTTCTTGGAAATTCATTATGTTATAATAATAATATTCCAGAAGAAAATCATTTTAATAACATTCAACAGGCATGTAAATGGTTTGATGATAATTGTGAATTTGATAATACAACAGTAATTTATTCTGATAATTGGCCTGCAGTATCATGGTATTTGAATGTGTATTGTCGTAGAGGTGTTCCTGATGTTACTATGGAAAATACTACATGGACATTTACTAAGAATATATTAAAAAGTAATGATGAGCATGAACCTGCATCATTTTATATTGATACAAATAATGAAAATAAGATGGATTATGTTGGACTTAGTAAGATTAAAAGTATTAATGATGTGCAAATCTATCAAAATACCTATGAAAAGGAATATAACATACGAAGTCGTGGTTTACTAGAATATAAAGATTATTATAACATGCTATTTAAAGAACATATGAATGAAAGTGATTATTATGATTAATAACTTTAATTTAAAAAATAAATTATTGATTTTACTTATTATAATATCAAGTATATATACAGCAATTCTAGTACATATTCAATCAATTATTGGTGTTAGTTATTGGGATATCTTTGTTTATCTGCAAAATTCAATGTTATTTGCTCATATTAATATTGGTAGTCAACTTAGTGTTCCTCCAGTATTATCTCTATTAACATCAATACCCTTCAGGATGGGATTTATTTCTGAAACAACATTGTTTTGTGTTTCAGGAATATTATTTATTCTATTGATTGTTGGAATTTACTTGTTATTTAATGAGAAATTTTCACCAGAACTATCATTTATTGGAAGTTTATTCTTTTCAATGTTATCATTAGTTGTAACATGGGCTGTAACAGGATCAAATGATATTCCCTCATTAACATTTAGTGTATGGGCATTATATTTCACTATAAAAGGTTTAAATAAGAGTTTTAACTACTATTATCTTGCATTCACATGTTTTCTAATGGCTTTTTTCACTAGATTTACAGAGGGCTTTATTTTAATTGTAATGATAAGTTACATACTTATGAATAAAGATAAATTCAAAGTACAAATAAATAAAAATGATATTTTAAAGCTATTCATGTTCATTGTCTTTCTATGTGCTATTATAGGAGGATTTTATCTATATAAACAACATACAATTCCATTTCTAAGTCAATTTATGGAGGTATCTAGTAGTAGTCAAGTATCTTCAGTTAATATTGGTTATGATTTAAATCCATACTATTATATTGAATATATTCCACAATTATTAACAAGTACTAATGTAAGTTTGTTGTATGATAAAACACTAACAACAATATACAACACACCTACACTTCTTTCATATGTAATTTTAGTATTAATGTGTGGTGGTGTTATTTTATCATTTAAAGGAGTATATAAAAAAGAGAATATTCATAATTTCTCCTTTATATTAGCAGTGATTTTAGGTATTATAACAATAATAACATATCTTCATGTATCTTATATATTTACAGAAATATTATTTACAATAACATTACTGTTATTATATAAATCATCATTAAACAAAATAAATCAAATGGATTTACTTATGATTTTATGGATGGGAATTTTTATTATATTACATTCATATCATCCTGTGAAAGTTGATAGATATATTTTACCAACATTCATACCAATAACATACTTCATGATAAATGGAATAAAAAACATAACAATAAAAAATAAGAAAACACCACTAATAATACTAACAATATTGCTTGTTATACTAATACCAATTAACTACAGCTACATAAACTCAATAACACATCCAAATCCACAAAGCTATGAAGAAAAACAAGCAGCAACCTGGTTAGAGGCATATGATAATCAGCTAACAAACTACAATATATCCTCAGATAGGGGAGTAGCATTTAGTTGGTACTTAAAAAAGTACACCTACACAACAATACCAAGAGTATTAGAACAAAACAATGAAACACTAGAAAATAAACTAAAAACAATAAATGCTAAGTATTATATTGATGCAACAAGTAACACCACATCAATAGATGGATATCATATAATATACACAAATAATAAAGAGAAATATGGAATAAAAATATATCAAAAAGATTAGGAAAAAAAAAATAATATGTATACAAAAGAAGAATTAATAGAAAAAATCATTAAAATAAGAGAAGATATTGGACATGATCATGTTCAACCAGAAATAAAAGAAATACATTATGAAAATGATGAATTAACAATTATAGCACCAGATAGACCAGAAAAATCAATAATCATAGGTAAAGGTGGATGGGTAGTAGGAAAACTAAGAGAACAACTACATGTTAAATCAATTCATGTAATATCATACACAGATATAGTTCTAAAAAAATATCAATTAGAATTATCTCTAAAACATGTGAAAAAAATAATAGATAATGTAATTCCAGAAAACTACATAGAACCATTTAACAACCTATATAAACTACTTGAAAAAAAATACAATGCACCATACAACAATACAATAGTATCCAACTACATCAAAGAAAACATAGATAGACAACCAATAGAAAACACACCTGTTGTAGTAGCACTATCAGGTGGAGTTGACAGTAGCTTCACAACAGTACTTACAAAAGCATTGGGATTTAATTTAGAAACAGTAACAGTAAATCCTGGAACTATAATTCTTCCAAATCAATTTAAGCATAATATTCATAATCTAACAACAGCAATCAATGTAAAACATACATATCTTGAAACAGACATGACTCATATTATAGAAGAGGCATTAAGTGGTAAAATACATCCATGTGGTAGATGTTCAAGTCACATTGAGGAAGTAGTATCTGACTATCTAAAAGATACACAAAAATCAGTAATGATATATGGTGACTTACTATCTACAGGTTCACAATCAATTGTAAAAAAAGATGATATTATTAGAATAAATCTACCAGCACTATTTAGAATGGAAAAATCAGAAATAAAAACTATTGTAACAAATTATTCAGTGAAAAAAATTAAAGGATATGGATGTCCTCTAGTTGTCCAGGTTCATAAAAAATATCCCCAGTACAGATCATTTTCAATACAAAGAGTACTTAGAGAAACAAGAGCAGGAATTCTTGAACCTGGAGAAGCCCTTGATTTAATTAAAACTATTTAATTACTTGAAGAACTCCATATATAATTAAAAATAATCCTATAATATAAGCTACAAGTGCAGGATATATCAGTATTAAAATACCTGCTATAATACATAAAACATATAAACATTGTGTACTATCAATATTAACCATATTTAATCCCTCAAAAATTAATTAAAAGAGTCTCCCAAAAAGAACCATGAGAAAAGGAGACTCTATAAATAATATGCAACATTCATGCATATTTATAAAAAATTCTATTTACTAATTTTATATCTATTCATTTAAAAATATTTCCATTTTTTCAATAGCATCATTCACAGCTTCAGGTGCACATCCACCAATAACAGTACGTGATTTAACATTTCTTAAAGGATTAAGTGCTTGTTTTACTAAATCTTCACCAAGATTAATAGGTTTACCCATAACTTCAACAGAAACCCTATTTACATAATCATTATCAATATCATGTGTAGTAATATTATCATCTATTGCCTCAGAAACAACACGTCCTACAATTCTATGAGCAGTTCTAAATGGAAGATTTTTTTCTCTAACCATAACATCAGCTAATTCTGTAGCAGTGGCAAAGTTAGCACCAGCTAATTCTTCTGTACGATCCTTATTTATTGTGAGGGTACTGAGCATTCCATGAACAATTCTTAAAATATCATTGGTATTATCAATAGCATTCCATAAATGAGGAGTAACCTCTTGTAAATCCCTATTATAACTGTGTGGAATTCCTTTAATCATACTAAGAACAGTCATTAATTCACCATAAGCAATTGTACTTTTTCCACGAGATAATTCTGCAATATCAGGATTTTTCTTTTGGGGCATGATTGATGAAGTAGAAGAATACTGATTTGAACATTCAACCATTCTAAATTCATAACTACTCCAAATAACAATTTCATCAGAAATTTTTCCAAGTGTTGTAGATAACATTGCATAATCAAATATAGCTTCAGCAGCAAAATCCCTACTACTAACACCATCAATAGAATTATCCATAACCTTACTAAATCCAAGTAATTCAGTTGTTCTCTCACGATTTATTGGAAAACCTGTGGTTGTAAGGGCAGCAGAACCTAATGGATTCATATCTACTCTTTTATAAGTATCAATTAATCTTTCACAATCTCTTCTTAATTCATTAGCATATGCCATTAAGTGATGAGCAAATGTTGTAGGTTGTGCATGTTGAAGATGGGTGTATGCTATAAATAAGGTATGGGTATTTTCCTTAGCCATCTCAACAATAGTTTTAATAAATGATTTAATATTACTAATTGTATTTTCTATTTCCTCTTTTAGAGTTAATCGAATATCAGTACATACTTGATCGTTTCTACTTTTTGCTGTATGCATAAATCCTGCTTCATCACCAATTTCTTTAGTAACATAGTCCTCTAATGCCATGTGAATATCTTCAAATGAGGGATCAAGATTCAATGCACCAATACCTTCTTTTTCAAGTTTATCTAATGCTTTTAATATTTTCTTACCAGATTCTTTAGGAATAATTCCTTCTTCAATAAGCATAGTTGTATGTGCTCTGTTACATTTAATATCGGATTTAAAAATTCTTTTATCAAATTCTATTGATGATGAAAATTGGGCTGCATCATCAGTCATTTGTCCATCAAAACGTCCAGCTCTAAGATCCATATATATCGTTTCTCCAAAAAAATTAAAATTATAGTTAATTCTCTATTTATATAATAATCATGAATTATTATGCATAGTATTTGTTTTTCATGGTTTTTAACTATTAAAAGACCTACTGTTTCTACATTCAAAAATCTAAAA
>NZ_MAIF01000082.1:0-3530 GCF_001729395.1 Methanosphaera sp. A6
TTAACTATAATATAAATTATATATAAAGGAGTAATACTTATGAATAAATTCGAGAAATTAATGGGTTTTCTCGAAGGTCTTAAAATGACCATAGTAGGAGGAATATTCCTATTAATAAGTTTAATATTATTAATAACAAACACAACATTACCAATAGATCCTGCATGGGTAACTATTGTAATATGTGGACTTCCTCTTCTATACCTAGCTTTAAGTAGATTAGTCTATGAACACTGGGTATCTTCAGCATTATTAATATGTATTGCAATGGTTGCATCATTAATGATTGGTGAAATATTTGCTGCAGGTGAAGTAGTATTTATAATGGCATTAGGAGCTCTTCTTGAAGACTACACTGTAAGAAAATCAAAACAAGGATTAAGAGATTTAATAAATCTAAAACCACAAACTGGTAGATTACTAATTAAAGAAAATGGAGATATTGTAGAAAAAGAAATAAAAGTTCAGGAAATAAAAAAAGAAGATAAATTACGAGTACTTCCAGGAGAAGTAATTCCAGTAGATGGAATTATAATCAGTGGAGATACATCTGTAGATCAATCTGTTATGACTGGTGAATCACTACCACTAGATAAAACAGTTAATGATGAAGTATATGCTGGTACTTTAAACTTATATGGTGCCATAGATATAATCTCAACAAAAATAGGTAAAGATTCTTCACTAGAAAAATTAATTAGAATGGTTAAGGAAGCTGATGAAAAACAAGCACCAACACAAAGAATTGCAGATAAATGGGCAACATGGTTAGTACCTGTTGCATTAGCTATTGCTATTATTACATACATACTAACATGGAATATTGAAAGAGCAGTAACAATACTAGTAGTATTCTGTCCATGTGCACTGATACTTGCTACACCAACAGCTATTATGGCTGCAATTGGTCAAGCTACAAAACATGGTGTTCTTATAAAATCAGGTGAAGCTCTAGAGAAAATGGGTAATGTTAACTCCATAGCATTTGATAAAACAGGAACTTTAACCTATGGTAACCTAGAAGTATCTGATATAATACCATTGAAAGAAAATATTAGTAAAAAAATATTATTAAAATATGTAACAATTTCAGAGGTAAAATCAGAACATCCTATAGGTAAAGCCATAGTAAAATACAGTAAAAATGAATCTATCAATTATACTCAACCTGAAGAATTTAAAATGATTCCAGGAAAAGGAGTATCTGCAGTATATAATAATAAAAAAATACTATCTGGTACTATTAAATTCATGGAAGAAAATAATATTACAATAAATAGTGAATCTATTGAAAAATTAGACTTACTAAGAAATGAAGGAAAAGCATCTATTGTAGTATCATATGATAATGAATTAGTTGGAATAATTGGGTTATCTGATGTGTTACGTGAAACTGCTCCATATGTAGTTAATACTTTAATCAATGATTTAGATACTGATGTTGAATTATTAACTGGAGATAATCATAAAGCTGCAAATTACTTTGCAAGTAAAGTTGGTATAACAAATATCTATTCAGAACTGTTACCTGAAAACAAGGTTGAAATAATTGAACAATTAAAATGTGATAAGAAAACAGTGTGTATGGTTGGTGATGGAATTAATGATGCTCCAGCACTAAAAACAGCAGATGTTAGTGTTGCAATGGGTGGTATGGGTAGTGATATAGTTATTGATGCAGCAGATATTGCATTGCTAGGTGATGATATTGAAAATTTAACATATCTTAAAAAATTATCAAATGCAACTTTATTTACAATACATCTAAGTATAACAATATCTATGATAATAAATGCAGTTGCTATTGTATGTTCAGTATTAGGACTATTAGATCCTATAAGTGGAGCATTAGTACATAATATAGGTTCATGTGCAGTTGTAATGTTGGCAGCATCATTGTATGATAGAGATTTTTCTGATTATGCTCACAAATCTAAAGATAATATTACTATTAAAAAACCTATTACAAATTAATTTTTTTTCTTTTTTTTCTATTTTTTCATGTTATTATTTAGTGAATAAATAGTTCTTATTTTGGGAACTTAATTTGATATTTATTCACTATATATGAACTAAATTTCATATTAATAAACACTTTTTAGGAACTAAAATATTTTCCAAATCACTTTTTAGGAACACATATATGGGCTTTATTCACTTCATGTTGATTAAATATATGTGTTTTGCTCAAAAAAAGAAAAATATGTTCTTATTTTAAGAAAAAAAACCTTAAGGTGTATTTTTTAAGTTTTTTATTAAAATGGTTAAATGGGGTTTTTTTTATAAAATAAATATGTTTTCTTCATTTTTACAATTAACTATTTAAAATCATTATCTTATTTATAAAAATAATGTAAATATTAAGATTAAATAAAAATTAAGTCCATATAATAACTTTATTTTTCTAAAATAATGTTCACTTTTTTGGTAATTTATTCATTTGTCTTATAAATCTAAGTTAATTATGAACTTTTTTTATTTTTAAATAGAAAAAAATAATTAATTTATAGTAAATTAATATAAAAAATATAAATTATTTAGATAATTTTAATTTTTAATTATTGAATGTTTATATATTAGTATTACATTATATAATAATAATTAATTTCAACTTTAAAAAACCATTAATTATATATGATTTATTATAATAATGTAGGGGATTTAAAAAAAATATATATAATTTTTGGGGGATGTATTATGGTCAATGAAAAAAACTCTGATAATTATCAAGAGTTGACTGAAGCCCGAAAGGATTATAAATTACATCTGACTATTTTAGTATGTATAGTGATAGCTGAATATATTGGCATGCTAACAGTAAATCTCTATGGAATTACAATAGTATTCATGCCATTATTATATTCATTGGTTTTAGCAATTGCACTCTATTTAGCAAAACCTGTTAAATGGATTACAGATAAACAATCAAATAAAGCTAGTACAATTATGATGCTCTTAATTGGTCCATTACTAGCTAAACTAGCAATTGCAAGTGGACAAAATATTCAGATTATTTTTAATGCTGGACCTGCAATTCTTTTACAAGAGATAGGAAACTTGGGAACAATATTTGCAGCATTACCTGTAGCATTGTTACTTGGTTTTAAACGTGAATCTATTGGAATGACAAGTTCTATATGTAGAGAGCCACAGATGGCTGTTGTTATAGATACCTTTGGATTTAATTCACCAGAAACAAAAGGATTTTTCACAGTATTTCTTATAGGTACTGTTTTAGGAACACCATTTATTAGTTTACTAGCAAGTGTATTGGCACATGTTATTCCATTACACCCATATGCTTATGGAATGGCATGTGGTATTGGTAGTGCAAGTATGAATGCAGCAGCAGTAGCATCGTTGTGTGCTATTTTCCCTTCAGCAACAGTTCAACTAGAAGCATTTAGTGGAATGGCAAATCTGCTTTCAATGGTTACAGGTATGTATGTTTATATATTAGTAGCTATTCCATTAACAGAATGGTTATATCGTAAACTTGAACCAGTGATTAGTCGAATTTTATTTAAAAA
>NZ_MAIF01000083.1:0-4733 GCF_001729395.1 Methanosphaera sp. A6
ATTAATAAAATATAGAATAATTTCTTATTCTACATTCAAATATTTATGTATTTGAGGTATTATTGATACAGAATGATTTTTTCCAATAATTTCAGATATTTTAAAGAGATTATCCTTTTTATCCCATAATTCCATAGGACTTACTGGTTGAATTATTATTTCTACTTCTTTTGATATGTCATTAATATCTTTCATTATTTTATTTATAACATTTATTGGTGTTGTTGGAGAAACAACTATTTTAATATAATATTTCTGATTATTTAGTTGCATTACTTCTATTGATTTTAATTCATTTTCATAAACTTCTATCCATTCATCCTTAGAATTAAAATGTTCTGGTAACTTAATATCCATTGATACAATATCAATTACATCATTTAAGTTATCCAATTCAATTGGTTTTGTTGCATTTGTTTCAAGCATTGCTTTGTAGGGATATTTTTTTAGAAAATCATGTATATAATCTGAGTGAAGTAATGGTTCTCCACCAGTTATTTCCAATGAATCAAAGTCAGGAGTCATTAGTTTTTGAATTTCTTCATTTAATTGATCATATGAATATTCCTTACCCAACTGATTTGTTTTACTATTTTCTGTGTCACAGTATTTACAATTAATATTACATCCTGCAAATCTAATAAATATTTGACGTTTACCAATTAAGAGACCTTCTCCTTGTATACTTGAAAATATTTCTATTATTTTATGAGTAATTGAGGAATCCTCCTTAATTTAATGGTTTATGATAAGATGCTCCTTGACCTATTCCTTCATTTACTTGTACTTCAATATAGTCTAGAGTTGTTGTATCGATATTTTCAACTATTAAATCTGTGATATACACAGATAATGATTCTGCTGTTGTTGAAACTATTGGAAGTAGCACTACATCACATTTAGGTAATTTATATTCAAGTTTATCCAATACTTTAAATTCAACAGTTTCATCATCCTCATAAGTTATTTCTAAATCTGGACTTTCCACAGGTATTAATACTCTATGATCTAGTGTTTTACAGATTTTTCTTGTAATGGATTTAAGTACTTTGAAGTCTATTACAAATCCAAATTTTCCTGAACGTTCACCTTCTACTTCCACATCAACAATATAACTATGTCCATGAATTTTTCCACAGGATTCATGTCCTATAACCATATGTGCTGCTGAAAATCTTAAATTTGTATGTATTCCATCTAAATTTACTTTCATATTTTTTTGCCTCTTAGAATACTTTTGTTTTTGTTATATCTTTATCTATTGTTTCAATCATTTCTATATATGTATTTGCAATATCATCTTGTAATTGATGTATTTTATTAACATCCATATTATCCTCTAGAGCAGATGTTTCTACATCATCTGGTGTTCCTTCTGTTGTAATATTTAGTGCAAAGTGCATTTTCATTGAACTAATAGATGCTGTTGCTATGGATACTGATAATTTTTTATTGTTAATAAATATATCATCACCATCTTGTGTTGTTTTAATACCATAATCCAGTAGTTTATCTCTTGTTATCATAACCAGTATTCTTTGTCTATGATATGCTAATTTTAGATTTCCTGGTTGTTCATCAAAATGTTCCACTATGAAATTTAACATCAAATTTCCTTTTATATCAAGTCCCACATCTTCATAATCTATTAAATTATCACCTAGTATGTTCATAGGTCCTACCCATGAAACTATGGTTGAATCTTTTACTTTAAATTCTTGAAATGCCCATGAAGGATTTATTTGACTTCCATCATATTCATTACCATCTATCCATTTTAAGTACTGCATTTTATCATCTCATATAATATTTATTTATTCCAATTATCATAAAACTATGTTCAGTTTATCAAAACTATTATATATTAATATTATTTCATTCATAAGATTTAATTAGTAAAGTTTTTTAGGGAATAGTTTTATATGAATGTTAGACCACGTTATTTTATTGAAACAAAAGACAGTTTATTTTTTGCTGTTAACACTTATTATCATCCAGAAGATGCTGTTATTGCATTTTTAAGATACATTCCATGTGTTGATGGTGATAGAGAATTAAATGGTACTTTTTATAAGAAAGTTGATAGTAATCAAGCATATGATTATATTAAAAAGAATCATCCTAATTACCTATTTGATTGGAATGTTGAAAATAAAAAGATGATGGGTGTTCCACTAGAGGATATTAAAGAAATACACAGTCCTATTGATAGATTAAAAGAAATAATAAACGATGATTCACCTAATCCTTTTTATGAAAAGGTACGTTTACTTGCAAACATTTTTCATAATGAAGCAAACATTAGCTATGATAATATGGGTATTACTGGTTCTACTCTTGCAAGATTAGAAAAAGTTGATAGCTCTGATATTGATTTTATTGTATTTGGATTAGATAATCATAAAAAAGCTCGTCAATTATATGGTAGACTAAAAGATGATAAAAATAGCCCCCTGGATAGAATCAAGGGTAATTTTTGGAACAAAGTATATAATAAAAGAATAAAGGATGGTTCATTATCATTTGATGAGTTTATTTGGTATGAATCTAGAAAAAACAACAGAGGTCTTATTAAAGGTACTTTATTTGATATTTTATCTACCATGAATTCTGAAGACTTATCTATTGAAGAAAATGTATATTATAAACAAATTGCTTCTATGAAAATTAAATGTAAAATCATAGATGATAGTCAATCTTTTGATACTCCATCTATATATCAAGTATCTAATGTTGAAATTTTAGAAGGTCCTTCCATAAATATTGAAAAAATAGTATCATTTACACATACTTATGCTGGAGAAGTTATAAATAATGAAGAAGTTATTGCATCTGGTGTATGTGAAGAAGTAACCCATCTAGAAAATGGTAAAAAAACATACAACTTAATTATAGGTACAACACGAGAATCTATAAATGAATA
This sequence comes from Methanosphaera sp. A6, assembly GCF_001729395.1. NCBI lineage: Archaea > Methanobacteriati > Methanobacteriota > Methanobacteria > Methanobacteriales > Methanobacteriaceae > Methanosphaera > Methanosphaera sp. A6. The sequence continues at coordinate 2,924 of NZ_MAIF01000083.1, forward strand.
TGTAAAACTAGAAAAAAGTCCATTATACTTATAAAAAAAGAATTAAAGTACTTCTTTAATTCTACTAATATCAAGATTAGATGTTTCTGAAATAGCCATAACAGCCATAACACCTGCTTGAACTGGATCTGTTACAACTAAATCTAAATGGTTAATTAAAGAATCATTTCCATTAAGACCCACTATTTTAATATTGTAGTTATTTTTTATTTCATCAATTACCCCTATTATTGAATCTTCAATTTCTGATTCAGCAAGTACTATGCATGAAACACGAGGTAAATACCCTATAGCTTCTAATGCTTCAATTATATTTTTTTCTCCTGTTAAAGGTAATGTATCAATACTTATACGTTCACCACGAATATTATGACGATCTGCTTCAGTAATTGCACCTAAGACAACCTGTGATACCTGAATACCCGTTCCTATTATAATAATCCTTTTACCCCAAATTTCATCTGTAGGAAAGAATTTAACTACTTCCATAACCCCTGAAAAACCACGTAATTCAGAAATCAAACAGTCAATATCAACCACATTTTCTAATTCAACATATAAAAAAGCAGTATTTTCTGATTCGACACGAAATTGTGTGTAAACAAGGCCATACCCCTTCTTTGAAATATGACCCAATAGCTTCTCTAGAATATGTACCTTATTTTTAGTTGTTATTTCTATTGCATCAACCATTCTTAATCCCATACCCTTAAAACTTTTTTAAGTTATGTACTTCAATAATAACTAAAATATAACTTATTACATATTTTTTAGAGTTTTTTATTAATATATTTTTGTTATATGAAGTATTGACTAATATAGTATGAGAATAAAAATACTCTTTCTGATAATAATATAATTACTAAAAATACAATAGTATTCCCATAACATATTATTAAAAATAACTTAAATTCTAAAAAGATTATAAAATAAAGATTCTACAATTATTAAAAAAAAATAAAAAGAGGATATTGTCCTAGAGTACTTCATCAACTCTATCAATATCAAATTTAGCAGTTTTTGCTATTGACATTACAGCCATAACACCTGCTTGAACTGGATCTGTTACAACTAAATCAGCATGGTCTCTTACAGAACCAACCATATTAAGACTTATTACTTTAACTCCATATTTATTTTTTATTTCATCAATAGCATCCACAATAGATCCACCCATTAATGATCCAGCAAGTACTAAACAACCCACTCTAGGTAAACATCCAACGGCACGTACAGCTTCAGTTAATTTTTTTTCTCCAGCCAGTGGTAATGTATCAACACTTATACGTTCACCACGAATATTATGACGATCTGCTTCGGTAATTGCACCTAATGCTACTTGAGATACTTGTGCTCCACCACCAACTATGATGATTCTTTTACCCCATACTTTATCCATAGAAGGAGATAGTTTTACTTCTTTGACTTCTGGAAATTCCATTATTTCAGAAAGTACTTCTTCAATATTATCCACATGATCTAATTCTATATATGTAGAAGCATGATCATCAGATTCCATATATAAATGGGTATAGACAATATTAATTCCATTTTTTGCAAGATAATCAGTTACTTTTCTTAAAACTCCTGGTTTATCTATTGTCCTCATATTTATTGCATCTATCATCGTATCTCACGGTCCACTATTTTTTTAAATATATTATAATCATAATTATATTTATTATTTATTCTTTCTATTAATTAAAAATTTTTAATAATATAAATTAAGTTATGTTTTCATATCTTTTGAATAATATAATAATAAATCTTCATTTAATAAAAATAATTAATAAAATATTATTAAAAAAAA
>NZ_MAIF01000084.1:0-17157 GCF_001729395.1 Methanosphaera sp. A6
ATACATATTTTTAAAAAAAATAAAAAGTAATTTAAATTATATGAACATACTCAAGTAGTAATAATATAATCATAATCAAGATTGGAATTAAAATATATAAAATACTATTTAGGGATAGTTTATTCTTTGATGTATATAATCTACTATCTGCATCATAACATCTACTTGCCATACTCTGATATACTGTTTCTCCACGTTCATATGCTCTAAGAAACATCATTAAAAACAAACTACCTACTTGTTTTAATTTCCACATATATGGTGTGTTATTTGAAAGACTAAATCCTCTACTTGCCTGTGCTTGTTGAATACTTCTAAGTTCATCATAAAATAGGAAGATAAATCTTACAAATAATGAAAAAATCATTGCAAAAGCATTGGGAAAATGTAATTTTCTAAAAGCCTCTGCAATATCCTTCATTGGAGTTATATATGAGAACAATACAATTGAAGTTATACTTATAAACAGGCGAGATAATAAAAGTTCTGCAAAATTAATACCTTCAAGAGTGATATGTATTCCTAATGGTAATGTGTAGAGTACCTGACCTGGCTGTATAAATGGTTGAAATATGGCTATTGAAAAACCAAAGGGCAATATTAAAAGAACTCTAATCATTGCTTCTTTTAATGAAATACCAGAGATAAGTATTAAAATTATTAAATATATCTCCAGAGTTAGAAATACTATGAAATTACTTGAAGAAACAGCAAATAATATTACTAAAAATAGTACTAATAATTTAATTCTACTATCAACATTATGTAGTATACTATTTTGTGTAGCATAAATATCTTGTTGTTGTAACTGACTAAAACTAACCATAAATAATTATCTCCCCACTCAATATTATTAATATATATTTTAATTATATTAATTATTATTTAAAAAAATAATTTATTTTTTATCATTATTGTTTTAAAAATGTAAAAATTTAAGATATGACTAAAAAATAATAAAAAAAATAGAAAAAATAAATTAAAAATTATTTTTTACTTATTGCATAAAATACTCCATATGCTACTGCTACAGATATAATAGCCCCAACAATTAAACATGCCACTCCTACAAGAGGATTATCTTCCATGCCCTCTAAGGTATAATCTGGCATTATAGGAGTTATTACTTGACTTGCTTCTAAACTATCAGGATTTAGATGTTCAGCTGAAGCTTCAAGTCCATCAGGATCACCAGATGCTAAAAATGGTGATAGTATACAGATAACTATTGCTACTATAAATATTCCAAAGTATAATTGTTTTTTCTCCATATACATCACCTATTCCATGCTAGTAAATCTGGTCGTACAGATTCAATTCCTTTAATAATTATAACAGTTATTGCTCCTTCAATAACTCCAATCATTGCATGATAACCACCCATATATAATAGTCCTAGATCTAATGGGAAAGTTCCACTTAGAGATATTTCAAGAGCTGCTACTAATGCTGCAATAAAACAAGCAGCCCATGAGGATACAAATATACTAGGATATTTTCCAATAATTTTATTTAATGATTTAAATCCATAGTATCCTACAAATCCACCTACAACACCCATATTTATTATGTTTGCTCCAAGTGCTGTTATTCCACCATCACCAAATAGTAATGCTTGTATAATTAATACCATTGCAAGTACAAGTATTGCTGCATATGGACTACAGAATACTATTGCTACAAGTGCTGCACCAAGGAGGTGTCCACTAGAACCAAAAGGTACTGGTAGATTAAATGACATTATAGCAAAAATTCCTGCAGCTAATACTGCTAGTAATGGTACATATTTTTCATTTAAATTTTCTTTACTCCATTTTGCTGATAGAAATACAAATACTATTGCTAGTATATATAATACTACACATAATGGAATGGTAATAAAACCATCAGGTATATGCATTTATATGTCTCCATTTATATTTTGTAAAAGATTATTTATTTAATCATAAAATATAATACTTATAGACTATATAAAATAAAAATGTATAATTTATTCAAGAGGATTATACTAAAGGTTGTTTAGATTAATTATATTTTTAGTCATGTTTTAGAGTTATAAGATATGATTAAAAAAATAAAAACCTTTCACATGTTTTAAATATTTTTTTGAATTTATAATAATAGTAATACTTTTTTTATATTTTGTATTATAATTATAAAATAAAATATATAACTCTTTCTATATAAACTTTATTATGTAAAACATAATTATATACCTTTAAATCATGAATAAAATAATTTTTGAAAATAAAACCAGCTATCATGTAACATAAAGTATTACTTTAAACTAAAAAAGACATAGAAAAGTAATAATTAATAATAGTATATAAATAATCTATATAAAAAGTAATACATCATAGGATAATACTTCAAATAAGAAACTAATTTTCATTTTTTCTTAGATTATAACTATCATCTATTAAAAATTATGATGATTTTAAAAAAAAAATTCTAAATAAAGACTAAAAAAATAATATAAAAGAGTATTATAACTCTAATATTTTTTTATTTAAAAAAAAATATTCCGTGCATAAAAATTATAGTTTGTATTTTTTTTATTATAAATTATTCAAGAGGAAATTATATTACATAGATGTTTACTAGGCTATTTTTTTATTATCTATTAATTAGCTATTTCTTTTAGAAAAATAAATATTAATAAATACTAATTTTACATTTTAATAAATCTATTTATGATACGTAATTATTAATACTTTTTAAATATTTAGTATTAATTCTTACAATTATAAATTATATTACTCATACTATATAAAGTATTACTTTTTTTAATTGGATTAAACAACTCTAAAGAATAAAATATCATAAATTCATTAACAATATACTATAATAAGTAATGATATTGTATTAACTTTTAATTAAAAAAATATAAAAAAGTAATAATTAATAATAACTTAAAAATAAAACTAAAAAAAGTAATACAAGTATAAAAATAATTTAAAAATGAAAAAGTATGATGAATAACATTATTCATCTACTTCATCAGCTTTTCTACTTAAAAGATCATCCATTTCCTTTTCTTTTTCAGCATAGAAATCAGGATCATGTATAGGACAACATTTAAGTTTTTTATATGGTGAATATAATTCAGTAATTTCACTTTCATTAACATTTCTAATTTCTTCTAATCTTTTAAGAATTGTTAATACTGTACCATCCTGCATAAGTTTTCCTAAAAACCCTGGTCTAGTATTTTCTTTCTGCATGATAAGATAAAGAACTTTCATGATTGTTAAAAGATCAAGTCTTTTAATTAATTCATGGTTATTAATATATTTCCATCCTTTTTCTTCCCAATCCTTTAGATTATCAAAGGTTCTATATATATTTTCTTGATATAAATCATCTTTAAAGAAGTCAGCTTCATCATCATAGTAACGTTGTCCACCTTCAACTTTCATAAATTCATTACTTGTATCTTCAAAGTATGGTATGTATTCAAGAATTGCATCAACATTTTCAATATTAGGGAATTTGAAAATATTACCAAATGACTTATTTAATCCCATTTGTAATGTTTTATAATCTAGAACTTTAATATGTGATTTTTCATCGTTGAATAATCTATGATCCCATACAACAAGAATGTTACGTATATCTTCTGTAGCTTTACATTTATATTTAATTTGATTATCTGTAATTCTTTCAATTTCAAGTAATAAATAACTTACACGAGTTAAATTACGAGCTTTAACAGTATTTTTCATACGTAAACAAATGTATGGATATTTAAGAATTGGTTTGAATTTTGCTTCTAATTCTTCTGGTAAATCATGGAAGAATATTTGCATTACTGTTGTATGTTCCATATTATTTTCTTCAACTTGGAAGTAATATTCAGCTAGTTCCCTAACACCAGCTTTTTGGAATGTAATAGTACCTTTTGTAGTTTCAAGAACTTCTAAAGTGTTAAGTAATACATATAATTCAAATAATTTATCATTACTCATAGCAGGAAGTATTTCCTTGGTTATTGTATTGTATAATTCAATTTTAGTAGGAAATACAAATAATTCATCATATACTTCATAAACTCTTGCTAAATTAAATATATCATCAGTATTTTTACATGCATCTTCTAATAAATTAATATCAATAATATCTGGTGTATCTATATCTTTAAAACAATCTTTTTTAAGTATTGCTGATATTTCTTTTTTACTGGATAAAATACTGTCATTTATATTTGCAAGTGCATCATCATTGAAGTTTTTATTATTAATCTTATTTGTATCATTGTTTTTAACATTTTCAAACATATATTTTATAAGACTAAGAATTTCAGAATATGGATTTTCTGATAGATTTTTTCCTTCAAGTTGTGTTTCTAATTTTGAAAAATTCTGAATTAAATCCATAGTTTCTGGAATATTAAGATAATAATCTATTTTAAATCCTTTAAGTTCTCTTTCATCAATTTCAATGATTTTACTCATTATTTCTGCTTCATCTTTAAATATTTTTGTGAATAAGTAGTGATGTAAACGAGTTTCCACATAATTAAATACTGTTTGTCTATCATAATTAGTCCAAATTTCTTGTAATTCTTCTTCCATACATATACTCTCCTTTTTAGTAGTTGTTTATATAAACTTGATTTTTCCATATTTCAATAATAGAAAAAATAAACTATAATATAGGTAATAATATATAAAAATTAATATTTAAGTCTATACTATATACTCCTATTGGGTATTTAGTTATATTATCTATTTTTTGAATAAAAATAATCTAAAGTAGAAAAAAAATCACTAAAAAAATAGTTTAAAAAAAAGAGTTTATAAGTAAAAAACAGAATTTTACTTATTTTAGTAAAGTATTTGCAATTTTTCTTGCTTCTTCACGTTTTTGATCAAGTTCTTCAAACATGTCTGTTATTAATTCACTTGCACATCCTTTACAATTACCACATAGTATCTCTCCAGATAAACATTTACTTCTTATTTCTTCTAATTTTTTATCATCATCAATTAAATGATAAACTAATAATTCATATATTGAACATTTATCTGGCATACCACCAAGTTCTTTTTGTTCTTTTAAACTTTCACGACCACCAGTCTTTGCACTTTTAACTTTTTTCACAGCATCTTTTAATGAATCAGTTAAATATATTGCACTTTTTGGTTTACTACTACTCATTTTTTCTCCAGTAAGTCCTGTCATGAATCTGTGGAACGTTGCTGATGGCTCTATAAATCCATATTCTTCATTAAATTTACTTGCAAGATCTCTTGTTAATCTAATATGTGGATCCTGATCTGGTCCTACAGGTACAATTACAGGTTTTGGACCTCCATATTTTTTAAGTTGTGGATGAAGAATATCTGCTACTTGTAGTAGTGGTGTGTATATATGAGCAATATTTGTTGAATTATTAAATCCATAAATACTTCTCATCTGATTAAATGTAACTTTTTTACCTATTATATATGCTAGATTTTTAACATCATCATTTTCTGATTGAAGATAAAGATGGAAGTTATCACGAGTAACATCTAATCCTAGAGCTATATAGTTTGTAATATATTCATTTAATGCTAATTCCCTTGATTTTTCCTTACTTATACCTCTTGCTGCATATGCTTCCATATCTGCTATTGATACATAAATATCAGCATTTTTTTCCTGGTACCATTTTAATTGATCTACTACCATTTTATGACCAATGTGCATTTTACCACTTGGCATCATTCCAGTCATAGTAGCAAATGGTTTGTTGTTATTTAGAGCATCAGTTATTTTATTATAATCCCTTTGTCCAAAGATTATACCACGTGTCATTAATTTACTAGCATGTGGTATATCATCTACCACATCTGTAAATGGTTTAATACCAAACTGTTCTGTAAGTTTATCATAGTCTATTATTGAAGAACCCCATGGATCTATCATATTCAATTTATTACACTCCCTATTCATTTTAATATATTATTTTTTCATGGTTTTGTCCATTCTATATCATAGTATGTTATATCATATTCATCATCAACAACTGCAAGTAGTAGTGTTTTACGTACACCATGAGCTACACGAACATAACTTGAGAAGTCACGTACCTTTATTTCCTGTTCTTCTGATAATATTTTTACTAGAAAATTGGAATGTCCATCTCCTGGTGCATGTCCCCTTTCATATATTCTAAAATCACTACCATACTTGAAACCTGTTTTTATAATATAACCCCTTATTCGAAGATCCTTATATACAAGATAATGTGAAAATATATGTTTTTGTCTTATAATATCTGTTAAATCCTCTTTTGTTATGAGTTTATCATCATCATAAATTTCTATCTTATTTTTAGTTAATAGAAATAACGCTTCTATAAAAGATAATTCAAGTCCAGAATCTGTTAAATTTCCATAATAACGTTTATTATACAAATTATGAGCATTTTCATCCTTTACTATTACTCTATCATTTAATAATATTGAATACATTGAAATTATAACACAACTCCCTTATAATATATTAATATCCTTTAAATAATCTATACTTTTTAATATTCCCTGTAGAGTTCTAACTTCTATTACACATATATCATCATATTTCTTTTGTTTGAGAATATCAAATATTTTAGGAAAATCAATGTTATGAGAACCTAGAGCATGATGCATATCATATGAACCATCATTATCACTTAGATGAATATGATGAATATTATCAGATTTAAACATGTTCTCTGGAGCAAATCCATTGTTATGTGCATGACCAACATCTAATGTAATACCAGAATGAATCTCATTATCTACTAAATCAAATAAAGCATCAACATTAGTATATAACATTCTCTCAAATAATGGCATGTTTTCCACACACATCATAACACCATACTCTTGTGCAGCACGTTGACATTTAATCAATGATTCCACATTATATTTTAATATTTTTTCAGGATATTTAAGTGCCATAATAGGTATTGTACCAGGATGTACAACTACACGTTCTGCTCCCCAATCATTTGCTAATTTAAATGAATCCACCATTAATTCAACAGAAATATCTCTTATTTTCTTAACATGAGAGGCAATATTAACATCAGACATTGGTGCATGTATACTTAAACCAAGATCATATGATTCAAATACATCTGCACCCACTTCATCATATGGATATTCTTTAATAACTTCAAGATAATCTAATTTTTGTTCTGTTACAAAGTCTAAAATATTTTCCATTGTTGCAGGATATAATCCTAATGTTGAAACACTAATTTTCATTTTAATAACCTCAATATAAATCCTCATTTCTTAATCTAGCATACACTGGTTCACCTTTTTTCATGGCTTCAATAACAATTTCTGCCATTTCAATATCTTTTTTAAGACGAATATTTGCCTTTTTACCAACTGTTGCTGTGAATAGATATTCATCTTCTACTATAATATCATAGCTAGAACCAATATCTTCTTTTCTAAAGTTTAATGATAAATAATTACCAGAAACATTTACATTTATAGGTGATCTATTATCAATATCCTTTACTTCTAATTCTTCAACTTCAATACTAATACCAGCACGTTCTTCAATTTGTGCTATTGTTCTTCCATTTTTACCAATAACAGCACCAGTATGATCTGGATCAATTTCAAGAAGTGCACGTTTATCTGATATCAAGGATACTTCCATAATTGCATGTGGAGCCACCTTATTTACTTCTTTTCTTATAACTCTTTCAACAATTTTACTAACAGGACTCTTTTGATCTTCTTTATCATCATCCTGTCTTTGAGTTTTATTAATATCCATCACTATAGTTTGTTCACCATATGTATATATTTCATAGAATAATTCACCACTTTCAAAGTCTTTTATTTCAATTACAGGTCGTGACAAGTCAGCTTCAAGCATACCTGTTGGAACTTTTACTGTTAATTCTATTGAATATACTGTATCTATTTCACCATTATTAATATAAATTGTTGTATCAATTACAGATGGAATAACACCTAATTCAAGTCGTCCAATAAATCTTTGAACAGCATCAATTGCTCGTGTAGCATGAACTACTCCTATCATTCCAACACCAGCTAATCTCATATCAGAATAGATTTCAAAATCCCTTGTTTTTCTAACTTCATCAAATATTGTGAAGTCAGGTCTTACAAGAAGAAGTATATCTGCAGTATTTTCCATATCTCCCTCAAGAGGTGCATATTGTGTTATGTTATCATCTAAATTCAAATCTCTTGGAGATTCCATGGTTTTTACCATTTGTTCCATATCATAATAATAATACTCTGCAAGAGCCTGTGCAAATGTTGACTTACCTGCACCAGGAGATCCTGCTATGAGTATTCCTTTTGCATCGTTTGATAATCTTTCAAGTAATTTATCAGATACATCATAATCATCCAAGTCAAGTTTATTCACAGGTTTTATTGCAGTTATTTCAAATCCATCAGAAAATGGTGGTTTTGCAATAGTTACTCTTAAATCTCCAAATTGAATTACTGTAGCTCCTCTTTTATCAATTTCAATAAAACAATCATGTCTTTTCTTTGATTGTTCTATAATTTCCTTTGATATTCTATCTAAATCCCTATATCTTAATGGAACATAATCTAGTTCTATTAATTCAATATGACCTGGTGTTCCTTTTTTTGCCATGGGTGTTGTATTTTCCCGTAAATGTATTGATGATATATCCTTTGAGAAATATGATTCTAGTTCTGTTGGACCAGTTGAAATAGGTTCTACTTCTTTTTTATAGAAATATGTTTCCACACCTTGTGCTTCTGCTATTTCTTTCTGTAATTTATCACTTGTTACTAGAATTGCATGATATTTTCTTGCAATATCTCTTATCATAGCATCAATTTCCCCACCACCTGCTATGGATATTTCATCTAGTTTAGGTCTTCTTCCAACATATTCTAATGTTATTATTCCTTCAGTACTTAGTTGTTGTAGTTTTTTTAATTCTTCAAGTCCTTGATAACCTATTTCTTTTCTTTTATTTGCATGGTTTTCAATTTCTGATGGAACAGCCTCTGGTATTAATACTTCTGCACCTTTATATAAATCTTGAACTAAAACACTTACTTGTTGATCTATAATTATACTAGTATCTGGCACTATTTTAACCAATAAAACATCTCCTTATTTTTCATATACATCTTCAGGGTCAAATACCTTATCTTCATATTCAGTCACAACTTCTCCATCATCTGATAATTTCTTATAAAAACAAGAATAATGTCCTGTATGACATGCTCCACCTACTTGTTTTACTTTAAATATTATTGCATCTTCATCACAATCTAGAAGAACCTCTTTTATCTCTTGAATATGTCCTGATTCTTCTCCCTTATACCAAATCATATTTCTACTTGTACTATAGTAGTGAGCTTTTCTTGTTTGTATGGTTTTATTAAAAGCTTCTTCATCTATAAATGCAACCATTAATATTTCACCTGTTTTATAATCTTGGGCTATGGCAGTTGCTAATCTTTTACCATTTATAATATGTCTAAAGTTTGGTTTTATCATGTTTATCCCTATTTTAGTAATTCAGATACAACAGTATTTTGTGGTATTGTTTCCTGACATCCAGAATCCATATCCTTAATTGTTACTGTTTCATCTTCAACTTCTTGTTGACCTATCATTATAACTTTATTGAAGTTATGATTATTAGCATAGGATAGGTTCTTTTTAAGTTTTTTACCCTTAAGATCTATATCTGTAACAATATTATGGGCTCGTAATTGTTGTGCTACTTCTATAGCATTTAATTTAAATTCTTTTTTCACAGGAATAACAAGTACTTTTGGTTTAGAACTTATAGGTACTTGTATGTTTTGTCTATGGTATGCTTCCATTATTCTATCAAAACCAAATGCAAAACCTGTAGATTCCACTTTTTCTGAGTCAAATAATGCTGTGAGGTTGTATGTTCCTCCACCTGTAATTTGTTTCTCAGCACCTAAATCTGGTACATATATTTCAAATACAATACCAGTATAATAATCAAGTCCCCTTGCTATTGATAAATTAACAACATAATCATCAAAACCAAATACTTCAAGAACCTCTAATGTTTTATCAAGATTTTCTAAAGCTTCAAAACTCTCAGGTATATCTTCAAGTAATTGTTTTAATGTTTCTAAATCACTACGACTACCTTTTATATTAATAATACTTGTAATTATATTTTTATATTCACTTGAAATATCGTTATCTTCTAATAATTTATCAAGTAATTCATAGTCTTCCTTATCTATACTTGCAATTATGGCAGTTTGTTGTTGTGATGAAATATTTAATTGATTTAAAACACCTTTAATAATACCAAGATGTCCAATGTTAATCTCATAATTTTTAATTCCAACCTGAGTTAATGCCTCATTAGCCATTGCTATAATTTCAGCTTCATTATAAATTGGTACTCCACCAATAACTTCTATACCAAACTGCCAAAATTCCCTAAATCTACCTGCTTGTGGTCTTTCATATCTAAAACAACTGCCAAAATAATACATTTTCAGTGGTTTTGCAGATTTTTGAAGATTGTTATTATATAATCTACTTACACTTGCTGTAAGTTCTGGTCTTAAAGCTAAATCTCTTCCACCTTTATCTTGAAAATGATATATTTCCTCTTTTATTCCTTCACCAGATTTTGTTGTGAATAATTCTAAATCTTCAAATATTGGTGTTTTTATTTCCTTAAATCCATAATTTTCAACAACATTTCTTATAGTATTTTCAACATAATTTCGCTCTTCCATATCCTCAAAAAGAAAATCACGTGTTCCTCTTGGTTTATTAAATTCCATGACTATTATACTCCTTTTATTAAATTATACAAGTACATACTTGTCCCTTTAAATTATTTTAAATTATACTAGAATACATACACATAACTCTTTATTTATGGATAAATAAATTAGAATAAATAAAACAATTTAACATGATATTAACTAATTACTAAAAATCATAGTGTATGATTTTAAAATAATTAATCCATATCCTTAAAAAACAATCTATATAATAATTAAACACCTATTAAAATAATTACAACAACATATAGATGAATATTTAAGTAGGGATTTATAATTATCTACAAATTATTTAAAAGATATATATTTTATTATATAAAGAATTTTTTAAAATTTAAGATAAAAACTTTAAAAGGTAATTGTATGATAACAGGAAAAACATTAATAACAGGAGTTATAGGACATCCTATAGAACATAGCTTTTCACCACCAATGCATAACAATGCATATAAATTAATGAATATGGATTATAAATATGTTCCATTCCATGTAGAAGTTGAAAATCTAAAACATGTAATAACATCAGCAAAAACCTTGAATATTAAAGGTTTAAATGTGACAATACCACATAAAACTACCATTATCCCATATCTTGATGAAATAGATGAAACTGCAGAAAAAATTGGTGCAGTAAATACTATAAATTTTAAAGATGGAATTGCAAAGGGATATAATACTGATGGTATTGGAGCTATAGTATCAATTGAAAAATACACTTCATTAAAAGACAAAAACATAATGATAATTGGTGCAGGTGGAGCTTCAAAGGCTATAACATTCACATTATTAAATAAAAATATAAATCAATTGATAGTTGCAAATAGAAGTAAAGATAATGCTCAAAAATTAATTACTAATCTTAAAAATCAGACGAACTTTGAAAATATAGATTTTATTAATATTAAAAAAACTGATAATGTGATTGATGATGTTGATATTATAATCAATACAACTCCTATTGGAATGTATCCTAAAGATGAAGTTGCACCTCCCATTAAAACTGATAAAATTTCATCTAAACATACTGTTATGGATATTATATACAATCCATTAGAGACACAACTACTAAAACAATCAAAAAAACAGGGAGCAACAACAATTCCTGGAACACACATGTTAATAAATCAGGGAATTAAGGCATTTGAAATATTTACTGGAAAAACACCATCATATGAATCATTTGAAAAACCATTACTTAAACATTTACAGGGATAATTATTTTTCCCTATATTTTCTATTTAAATAATGTGGATTGCTTATCTGTATCCTTTCTATAAATCTTAATTATATCACTCATTTTATATAATATACCATAATCATCACATTTTTGTTTAAACACATCATACAACTCATAATTTCTAGTTGTGCATGTGTAGTTATCATTATATATTTTTCTATATTTTTCCTTGAGATTTGGAAATGATTCATCTAATTTTTTATAGAAGTATGTACGCTGATTTTCAGATAGAGTCATACCCATACTCGATGGATATATAAATCTTGCATGATTTTTATATGCTAGTTTTATGAGTTTTTTAATATCATTTGTTTTATCTGTTATAAATGGAAGTACTGGTAGTAACATGATTCCACAGGGAATATTATTTTCATTAAGTTTTTTCATTGCCTTAAATCTCTTTGATGAAACAGAAACATTCGGTTCAATAATAGATGCTAATTTATCATTAGGTGTTGTGATTGTTATACTAATGAGTTTATTCTTAATTCTTTTTAGTACATCCATATCTCTTATAATTAAGTTGTTTTTTGTTGTAATAAATATCCCATAATTGTATTTTTCTATTAATTCTAATGATTTTCTTGTTAATTCATATTTTTCATCTAAAATATTGTATGGATCACTCATAGCCCCATTTCCAATAATACCCTTTTTATTATGTCGTAATTCATTTCTTAAAATAGATATAGCATCTTTTTTAATTTGTACCGTGTCAAAATCAGTTATATTGTAGATATTTCTTCTACTATCACAATATATACAACCATGATTACAACCTCTATATAAATTCATTGTATAATCTATTCCAAACCATTTTGAGGAGTAATTTACTGGTGTAAGAATAGTTTTAGCAGTTATATAATTCATATTATCAAAAAAAAATAGAAAAGGATTTTAGTTATTTATTACTTCTTCAATAGTTTCCTTTAGTATATTCAATGTTTCATTGTTATTTTTAGGTTTTACATATTTTTCAGAAATATTTTTCTTATATACAGGTATTTTTTCTATGAAATTATCTAGAATTGCCTGGTTAATCTTACTATGATGTTCTCCATAACCTAATTTATCCAGATAAATTGCATTTAGTATTTGTTCAAATTGTTTCTTTACAGGTATACTTAGTATTGGTTTTCCTAATTGAAGTGCTTCTGTAATAAATGAAAATCCACCATTTGTTATTACACATTTTGCATCTTTAAAATCCTTATATAATAAATCTTCACTAAATGATCTAAATAATACATTATCCTCTTTTTTATCCACATGAAAGCCATATACAATGAAGTTTTGTTGTGGATTTTTCTTTAATAGTTCTATTAATTCATTGTTTGATGTACTTGTCTGATATACTAGTATATAATCTCCATCTGTAGGCTTAAGTTGATATATTTTATCCCTGAGTATTGGATAAACATATCTTGTGTTTTCTGTATTTTTAAGTGGTGGGAAGAAATATGAATATATTAATGTTTTCTTAGCATTTTGAATAAAAGCATGAACCACTGATTCACTAAATAATCTGTCCTTTGCATATTTATTTGGTGTTGAATACTTGGCCTCTGTTAATACATGCATATTATCAATACTAATTAAGGGTATACGAAGTATATGTGATAATAAATTTGAATAGAATTCAAAATCAGATACTATAACATCAGGCTTAAATTTATGAGCTAAATTAAACATTTTAGTCATATTATTTTTTAAATCACTAGGCACATCCTTCATATTATATACAAATGTTTTTCTATTACGAACAGAGTTATTTTCATAAACAGTATTGAATCCACCAATATAATATATATTATCAAATTTAGAATTTAAATAATCATAAGCCCTATCACTTGCAAATACAATTAAATCATAACCTTCATTAATTAAATATTCAATAACTACCCCACTACGAATTGCATGACCTAATCCTTCACCACATAATGAGTAAAGAATTCTATTTTTCTTTGAACTACCATGTCCAAAACTATAACCTAACTCCTCTAATGTCACTTTTTGACCAACCAATTGTTTAGCAGTACTTTTTGCATACTTTAATGTAATTTCCTTTAATCCTTCCTCTTCTAATCTTCTAGTAGAAATTAGTAAACGTGGATTTTCAAGAACTTTAAAACGACTTATTTTAGCAATTCTTTCAATATAATCTGTATCTTCACCAAAATCTAATGATTCATCAAAACCATTGACTTTCTCATGTAATGATTTATATGTAATCATACCATAACAACCAGCACCATGTGGTTTTATATGAGATATTTGTTTGGTTAGATAGTTAGCTATTTCATGAGATATTTCATTGATAAAACCCTTCTCCAATGGAACAATTTGAGTAATAGCAATACCTAAATTATGTAATTCAAATTCTTCAATAGTAGATGTTATATAATTATTAGTTAATACTGAATCAGCATCTAAAAATAATAATATTTCACCCTTAGCTACTTTTGCACCATTATTACGTCCAACAGCTGGAAGACCACCAGGTACAACTTTACACATGTATGATTTAGCAATTTCAACTGTTTTATCTGTGGAATTAGCATCAGCTATAATAACTTCTAAATCCTTAAAATCTTGTCTTTTAATACTTTTTAATAAATCAGGAAGAAATTCCTCTTCATTATATGTGGGTATGATAATACTAATCTTCATGAAATCACAATTTTATTATAGAATTTTTATAAAAAAATCATTAAATTTAAAAAAATGTAATATTATTTTTGTATGTTATATAATATTATAATTATGATTATTTAATGAAAAAAAAATGTATCAAAAAAAATAACATTTCTAATTTATTTTTTTTTTAAGACATATTTTAATTAGAAATATTCAAAAAAAAAGTTATAGATAAAAAAAATAAGAAAATATATTTAAAACCTTACTAAATTCTATTTTATATGATGTTTAATAAAATAAAAATCTAAAAAAAAAATAAAAAATTAGGATATGTTTTTTGCAGCTTGTCTTTGTCTCATTGTAGGATTATCTAAATAAGAATAGAAATTCCAACTCATAAATGTTACATCAGCCTTTCCCTTAAATGAGGCAAATATCTGTCGAATTAATTGTTTATCATCTGTTTTTGTAGCTAGTGTATATGTTGTAACATCCCCATGTACTTCAATATTTGTAACATTGTACTGTGACATGTCAACAGGTTCTGTTTGATTTATAACACTAAGTGTATGATATGACATATCACTACCACCAACTTCTATAATCATTCCAACAAGTAATATATAACCCATTATTACAACAGGTTTAATAAAGTACTTTATACCAATTTTTCCATTAGAAAAATACATTAACAATAAAAATCCTATACCAATAAGAAATGGCTGAGAAAACATACCTCCATCTAGTATACCTATTAATGCAAGTGTTAGAGCTATGGTTGTAATTGCTTTATGTAATGGTTTCATATCAGACAATCCAATTACACCACATATGAATGATACAATCCAAATAGGAACTACTATCAATGCATATGGAAATACAAATTTAAGTATTGATGAGCTTGTATTTACATGTGCAGGTACAAAACTTTTTGATAAATATCCTAGTATTGATTTATAGGCATGTGAATGCATTGGACTTGTAGTACTTGTACTAGGATCAAGTGATGTTAATATTGTAAAAAAGGATATTCCAAGTTTATATCTAATATAAAATTCAATAATCAATCCCAAAACAGCACAACATAGAAGAATTACAACAACAAATAGAATATATTTTAAATGATAATCATTATCTGGATATAATCTATGCTTAATACTATTATTTTGATTAATAAGTGATGAGATAATAAGTATTAATCCTAACATACCAAGAAATAGTACTGTTTTTCCTTCTGATGATCCTTCTAGAAGAGGCCATAGTAGATTAGTAACAAATGAGTCTATAAAATCTGTTACTAGTATGATAAATCCAAGAATAATAAGACCTAAACCTACAATAATTGTTTTATCAATTTTAAATAATTTATCTATAATACTCCTCTCCATTAGAAATTTATATTTAAATTATATTACTAGAAAATATTTAAAAGTTATGTTACAAAATAATAGGGGATTATAAAAAAATAGTTAAAAAAGATTTATTTATGATAAATCTAACATTTTTTGTATTCCAACACGTGCCTTAGCAGCAATTTCTTTATCAACAACAACTTCATATTTTTCTTCTTTAAGTGCTTCAAGTACTTTTTCAAGAGTAATAATCTTCATTGTTAAACAGAAAGCATCACGTCTGAGGGGAATAAATTCCTTTCCAGGATTTTCTCTTGTAAGTCGTGTAGTAAGATCTATTTCAGTTCCAACAACCAATTGTTTAATTTCTGGATCTTTTGCAAGTCTAACCATTCCACCAGTACTTTCAACATAATCTGCTAATTGTCTTACATCATCGTTACATTCTGGATGAACCACTATTTTAGCATTTGGATAATCTTCTCGTGCTTTTTTAATATCTTCTGGTTTAAACATTGTATGTACATAACAATGTCCATCTTCAGGAACTATTATTGGATTTTTACCTGATTGTTTTGCTGAGTAGATACCTAAATTATGGTCTGGTGCAAATATAAAATTATCAGATTTTAAACTAGAAACTATTTTACCAGCATTTGCAGAAGTACATACTATGTCAGCTTCACTTTTAGTTTCTGCTCTACTATTTACATACAATACTACTTCACAATCTGGATGTTCAGCTTTTGCTTTTTTCAATTCATCAAGTGAAACCATGTCTGCCATTTGACAATTAGCTCTATTATCTGGTAATAATACCTTTTTATCTGGACTAATAATAGAAGCAGTTTCTGCCATGAAATTAACACCACAAAATACTATAATATCTGCTTCATCCACATTATTTGCTTTTATACATAATTCTAGTGAATCCCCTACAAAGTCAGCTATTTCTTGTATTTCTTTTGGTTGATAATTATGAGCAAGAATTATGGCATTTTTTTCTTTTTTTAATTCTTCAATTTCTCTTATAATCTCATTAGTCATATATAAACCCCTTATTATTATACTCTTTATTTAAAATATAACTCTTGTTATATTTAATATTATTTAAATAATTGCATCA
>NZ_MAIF01000085.1:0-4213 GCF_001729395.1 Methanosphaera sp. A6
TTTTTTTTTTACTTATTTCAATTTCATTATGATCTTATTCTATTAACTCCTACCCTTGTTGCTAGTGTAAATGATGCTGAATTTCAATTTCATTATGATCTTATTCTATTGATAATGATGAAGCATTACTCTATTTATTAGAAAATAATTTCAATTTCATTATGATCTTATTCTATTTCTATTTCGAATGGATATTGATATGTTTCTAAATCAATTTCAATTTCATTATGATCTTATTCTATTTTGACTCTGAAGATGAATTAATCATTAAACGTTCTTTATTTCAATTTCATTATGATCTTATTCTATTTGTAGAAAACTGTAAATTTGTTAATGGTAATGCTTAATTTCAATTTCATTATGATCTTATTCTATTCCCAAATAGTGCTGAAATTCCGTTTGTTGATATTAGTATTTCAATTTCATTATGATCTTATTCTATTGTAACATTAACTGAATTATCAGATGAGTTACTTAAAATTTCAATTTCATTATGATCTTATTCTATTAATATATTCCGTAAATACATTTTTATGGTCTCTTCCATTTCAATTTCATTATGATCTTATTCTATTTTGTAATTTGAGTTGCATCTGTATTCATTTGTGTCGTATTTCAATTTCATTATGATCTTATTCTATTAGGAAACTTTTTTTCTTTATTTTCCTTATAATTACTTGTTTATTCTTCTTTTTTATTAAGTTTTTTGTTGATGTCTCATTTGGAAAATGAGGTGAGGGTTAGACGACAATTTTTGTTAGAAAATTATAGTATATTTTTTATTGGTGATTTTTCAATTCCAATTATTGTCTTTTCTGGTTTATATGTGGGTGGCATTTTATAAATTATTACTGAGTCTTCATCTTTATTTATTATTTCAGTTATTTTTATTTTTAATTCTTTAAATTGTGTTGGTTTTATTTCTCCTTCAAATACAGAGTTTTGTATCCAATTTAAATACATTCGTAGTAAACTTTTTACTTTATTTACTCTTTTTGTGTTAATATCATATACTATAATTATATACATTATTACCACCTTATTTTATAGGGTGTGTACTCTTTAATATCTAAAATATGTTTTTCTAATTTATATGCTTCTAAACGTATTAAGTGTTTATATGACACATTTCTATTCAATTGTCTATGTTTTAATGTTGTTTTTAATTTTTTATCATATTCTTGAAGGAATTTATTTTTTCCAGATTTTGTTAATATACAATAATTCACATCTTTTTTAAAGTGTTTTTTTGTTATCATTTCCTTATTTATTAATTTGAATATTAATCTATCTACAATAATTGGTTTAAATATTTCAGTCAAATCTAGTGTTAATGAGTATCTTCTTTGTAATGGTTCGTGAAGATATGAGATGGTAGGATTAAGTTGAGTGTTATATAATTCATTTAAAGTTGTTGAGTATAATAATGAATTTCCAAAACTTATTAAGGCATTTATCATATTTTTTGGTGGTTGTTTTGTTCTTTTTTCGAAATGAAATGATTGTTGTTTGGTTATTTTATCAAAATAAGAATAATATTCAATTCTTATTCTTGCTTCAGTATTTAGTAAATCTGGTATTGTTTTCTGGTTTTCTATTTCCTGTTCTATTTGTGTTATTTTATTTTTTAATTTGTAATATGATAATACTTTTTTCATATTGTCTGCAGAACCTTTTACAAATTTCTTTGCAAGTATTAATCTTTTTTTCATGTCAATATAATGTTCTGCTTGTTTTATAATTACGTTTCCTGCCAATAATTTTGTTTTTGGATAGAATGTTCCCTCATAATATCCATAATAATTAAAAAAATGAATTAGTATTCTTTTTTTAGCTAGTAGATGTAATACTTGGGATGTTAAAGATACTTGTCCATAACAGTAGATATTATCTACTTTTTCTATGGGAATATAATTTTTTCCATTTTTATTTTCGAAGTAGATAGTATTTTCATGTCTTGTTAAAGAACCATCACTTAATATGTAATAATTTTCCATTCTTTTTCTTCCTCTTTTTTTATATGAAACAAAGTTCATAATATGCACATTTTAAACATATATTTTTCTTTTGAACAATAGGTGGTTTTTCTTGTTTAATTATGTCTTGTATTTTTTTAATTATCTTCTCAAGTTCTTCTTCATTTGTTTTTGTTAGTATGACTTCTTCTTTTTCACGAGTATTTGGATAATTTAAGTATCCTTTTATATTTTCAATATTTTTCTCTTTTTTTAAGTAGTTCATATAGTATAATAGTTGATATTTATGTGCTTTTTTCATTTTTTTACTTTTTTTAATTTCATGTATTTCCGTAGTATTATTTTCATGATTTATTTTGATAAAGTCAATATTTATTTTATTATCAATTAAAAATTCATTTTCTCGTTTATATGTTGTTTCGTGCAGATGTTTTCCAAGTTTAACATCTTCAGAGTTATTTTCCATATGTATGTTATGTGAGAATAACCAAAGTTTTGTAGGGCATATGAAATAGTAATTTATTTTGGTACCATTAATATTATCAGTATTTAATTCATCCATATTACTTATTTTCCTTTATTTTAATCATTCCAAAACCCATACTATTTTTTTCACCAATTCCTGTATCATAAGCAAATTTTATTAATTCAGCATCACCTTCAATACTTAAGTTCATTAAATAACATCTATTGTATGTTTTATATCCATATTTTTCTATTAAAATTCTTTTTTCTTTCACATATCTCATTTCTGAAGAAATATTTACTTTTAAGTTAGTGTTCTCTATATTGTTAAATAATATATATTTCCGTATTAGATTTTTTTCAAGATTTCTAAAAAAATGGGGAGATGGTGCTAAATCTCTTATTTTTAGTTTACCTTCAATTTCTTCTTTTGTCCTAGTAATGATTGGTGATAATGTATTTATTTCCTCTTTTTTATGGATTTTTGGATCTTTAATTTCTTTAATCTGTGTTATTTTGTAAATATTTTTTCCTATCCTAAGTTCTGGATTTTCAAGACATCCACTTAAGAAATTAGTTATAATATATTGATTAGGACTAGATAATATAAATTTTACTTTTCCTTTGTTAGCTATTAATCCTTCAGAATTACTGTTATTTATATGTTTGATGTATAATTTTGAAAAATTAAAAAACTTAAATGATTCTGATTCATGAAGATTTCTAAAAAATTCTAAGTCAACAAATTTTGAATATATTGCCGAAGAAAGCATATAATTATAATTATATTTAATTAATGTATTTTTTTTATCTTTTGATTCTAAATATATTTCTATTCTCATAATCAACACCTTTACATGAAACGATTTGTTAAAATATCTTCTCTATATTTAAAACTCTTATTAAGTCCTGAGTTTAATGAATACATTTTAGATTCATCATCACCTATTAATTCATTCAAAATAATATAAAAGTAAAATTTATCTTTATATGTATGATATGACTCTGAGTTTTTATATTCTTCAAGTAATGCTTCATTACGATATGTGTTAATGATAAAATTACTCATAATAGAACCATATTGTTTGGTTATAATTTTATATTTTATGTATTGATTTTTTTCAATTTCCTTAATTTCATCTAAATAACATTCTAGAATATCAATGGAATTTATTGCATTATTTTTTATTAGATTTTTTTCTTTCAAGAATTTTATTTCATTTTTATCAAAGTATTTTTCAAGGTTTTCTTCAGAAATATTTTCTTCAATGTAAAATGCTATTTCATTTCTATCATCAATTATTTTAATTCCACTTTTTTCTTTAAATTCAGAATATTTAATAGTATTCCAGCGTTCTATATTTTTAAAATCACTTTTTTCATCAGTATTATCTTTACTAATCTCTTTTTCATTTATTTTACAAGATATATTATCATAATATTTTTTTAAATCATTAAAATCATAATTTAAATTAGTTTTATCTTTAAATAATTCTTCAGATGTTATTATTCTTGTTTTTAATTCATCTTCATTATATATAATTTCATATGTTGTTTTATTATTCATTTTTAATTTAATTAAATATATATTACCTTTTTTATCTGTATTTCCCCTATTACATCTTCCACGTACTTGTTCTATTGAATCAATTGTTGCAAAATCACGAATAACAAAATCAAAACTAACATCAATTCCTGCTTCAATACTTTGAGTACTAACAAGAATATATCTTTCTTTAGGTTTTAGATTATCTATTTTTTCAATTAATTCT
>NZ_MAIF01000086.1:0-6550 GCF_001729395.1 Methanosphaera sp. A6
TTTGATTATATTTTTACAAAAATACAAGAAAAAATATTTTGGTAGGGTGAATGAAGTTGACATTTGAAATAAAAAATATATCAAAAAAATTTACTTCTGAAAATAAGGAAAACTATGCATTAAAAGACATTAATTTAACAATAGAAACTGGTAAATTTGTCTGTTTTGTTGGACCATCAGGTTGTGGAAAAACAACACTACTAAGATTAATAGAAGGATTTGAAAAACCTACTGAAGGAACAATTACAGATGATGATAAAGTAGTAGAGCAACCTTCAAAAGATAGAGGATTTATATTCCAGGATTATTCATTATTTCCATGGCTTACAGTTATGGATAATGTAACATTTGGATTAAAGATTGCTGGAAAACCAAAGGAAGAAAATACAAAACGAGCACTCGAATATCTTGATGCTGTAGGACTAAAAGATTATGCAAATAGATATCCTCATGAATTATCTGGGGGTATGAAACAACGTGTTGCAATAATTAGATCAATAATTAATGATTCTAAAACACTACTTATGGATGAACCATTTAGTGCATTGGATGTACTAACAAAAAGAAAATTACAAACCCAATTAGTTGATAATTGGATGTCTAAAAATAGAACAATCATATTTGTAACACATGATGTTGATGAAGCAATATATCTTGCAGATGAAATAGTTGTATTTTCAACAAGACCAGGATCTATTAAGAAAATTATTAAGAATGATTTACCAAGACCTAGAAATAGAACATCACGAGAATTTAATGACTTAATTACAGAAGTTACAAAATATATAGATGAATCAGATATAATTGTCTGATTCTTTAAACTTTTTTTTTTAATTATCCACTTGACTTATTAGTTGAATAATTTGTGCAGCTTGAATACCAGATATATTCATGGTTTTAAGAGCTTTAATTGTTGAAGTATTAAGATTTAAATTTGAAACTACTAAGTTTTCAGTAACATATTTTCTAAATTGATTGTATTTTACATCATCATTGAATACATTTTTAAGGTCTCTACTAACAGGAAGTAGTTTTTCATCTAATACATTTGCTAAATCAGCAATTGCATTATCATTTGCTTTTACCATTTCTTTTTGTAAAACACGACCAATATCATTCTGTGTGAAAGATTTTTCCAATTCTTCAAGTAAATATTCATCTACTACTTCATTATCTTTTATATTACTTTTTAGTTTTTTGTTTCTCTTATTTGATTCAACAAAATCCTTATAAAAATTATTAATTAATGTTTCTTTATTATCAAATAGATTATCCACAGTATTTAATAAAACAGTACTTGCATATTTTTTAATATTTTTCTCTGTTAACATCCATATCCCTTAAATATTTTTTATAATTCTTTTAATAAAAATATATAATTTATCATATATGTATTTAGAGTTTAACTTACTCAATCTAAAGTGTTGGTGATTAATTATCAAAAGAATAAATTAAGTAAATGGTCAAAGTACTGTCGTTTTATTTATTCAGTTATACTATTTCAGTTTTACTGTTGTTTAAGGATTATATGTATTTGTATTCATAAGATATTAGTATTATAGTATAATGATAATAAGTTAAATTAATTTAAAAAAAGTTAGTTTAATAAAAAAATTGTAATAAAAGAAAATTGTATTATTACAATTTCTATAATATTAGTATCCTATTTCTTTATGGAAGTAGTCATATAAGTATACTGCTACAATTGCTCCTACAATAGGTGCAATGAAGTAAATAGGATAGTATATAAATGCGTTTGCTCCACTTACAAAGAAGTTGAAAAGCATTGGTGAGAATGCACGAGCTGGGTTAATTCCACAACCTGTGAAGTTACCTAATGCAATAACAATACCTGCTAATACTAAACCTATATCTAAAGCTGCATCAATAGATGGTGCATTTTTATCTACAGCTGTAGCCATAATTACATACATCAATAGTGCTGTACCAAGGAATTCTACAATGAACATTCCTATTATTGAAATATCTCCAAATGGTCCAACTCCTCCTAAAGCTCCAATGGTGGATGCTTTTGGACCGGAAATTGCAAGTAATGCAGCAGAAGCTATGATTGCTCCTATAAATTGTGCAATTACATAAGGTATTACATCTTTTCCTGGGAATTTTTTACCTGCCCATAATCCTATAGTTACTGCAGGGTTAAAATGTGCCCCTGATATAGGACCTAGTGCATGTATTGCAACTACTAATGCAAGACCAAATGCTAAACCAATTCCAATCCAATCAGGCAGTGTAATTCCAATATTATATATACTTGGGAATGTCTGTCCATCATTGATAAATAATGTTAATACAACTGATGCTGTACCAAAGAATACAAGAATAAATGTACCAACGATTTCAGCCATTATTTTTTTCATATCAGTCATTTTGATTTTCTCCATATTTTTTATGTTGAGTAAAGAAATAATAGATACATATAATTCTACAAAGAAGTACATGTTCTATTTCACCTTTGTCTACTTCCAAGTTTTATTGTTCTAAGTATTTAAATACCCTTTATAAAATTTAAATTTAATTGAAAAAATTTATTTAGATTTTATAGCACAACATTTTTTTCAAAAATACTTTACTTTTTCTTAAAAATACTTTAAAAAAATTAAATAAAAATATTGTTTTATATATAATATCTACTTTTTTCCTAAAAAAATTAAACAAAATATAAAACATTACTTAATCCATGTTAATATATAAGTAACAAAGATTTAATATTAAAAAAAATATAAACTATAAAATACAATTTATGTTTTTTTAAAATAAATAGGAGATTTGAGAATATGGTAGAAATAGTATTAGATAGAGATGAATGTACAAGTTGTGGAAATTGTGTGGAAGTAGATGATTCACTATTTACATTTGATTCAGATGATAAAGCAACAATGATAGGTTCAGAAAGAGACGATGGAATGGAAGAAATAGAAGTAGATGATCCAACCAAATACCAAGAAGCAGCTGATAAATGTAAAGGTGAATGTATAGAAGTATATGATTAAATATACTAAACACACCTATTTTATTTTTTAATTTACTAAATACTCATAAATATCATCACGTAGAGATGTATTTAATTTAAGAGTAAAACGTACAATATCATTACCTAGTTTATCACATGTTGGAATATACTCTTTAGGTATAACTTCTCCAACATAATAGAAGTATTGTTCATCTTCAGAATCACTTTTTTTAATAAATAAATACATTTTAAGATTATTATCCCTATAATTAATAATTGTTTTAACATCCTCAGATTCTAAAGTCTTATTATGTTTACTCATCCAATACATAGTCGTATTATCAATGAATTTATCCTCATATTGTATGGATTGTGAAATATCCTCATTTTTATTATATGTTACAAACATGGGACATGATAAATTTCCCTTAAAATCTGCCACAGTTCTATAACCAAAAATCGTTGTTGACTCATTTTCTGGCCAATTTAAAAGACGAGACACATCTTCTCTTGAATATTTTTCATACAACTTAAATGGAGTACAACTAGGGTTTCTATATTTTAAATCATATTCTTTAAATCCAATATCAATAATATCATAAATAAATTTCTTAAATATTTCATTTTCTAGTAATTTTCTAAAGTTTTCATGAATAAATAATATGTTATTATTAACTTCTAAAAGTTTTACCCTAGAATACTTTGTACGTTCCATCTTCTTATAATAGGATACACTAAGAATTTTAATAGCACTTTTTATACTAAGAGCATTGTCTGTTAAGGAGTAGTTATTTTCTAAGATATTATTAACATCATATATACTAATTTGTCTATTTTCAATTAATTCCCTTAATATAATTAATTCATGTGGACGTTTACCATTAGCTATTTTTAGTGATAGAAATTCTAAATATAGAATTTCATCTTCACATAAACTATTATTAAAACTCTTATCTAGTTTAGATAATAAAACTGGATATGCCTTCTTTTTTGAGGGTAGTTTTTCCTTCATATATTTAATAATAAACATTGCATCAAGTTCATCATAATTATAAAAATCAATTAATAATGGAATTCTACCAATCTTCTTTTTAAAATTCATATACTTATTTCTTAGAAAGGAAATACTGTTAATAGTTGCATTATCAATTGAATGATAAATCTTTTCCTTTGAAATTCTATCAAAGCTAATTGTTGAAGCTCCAGGAAGTAGATTATTAGAATCAAACATGAATTTACGAATAGTATCTTTATTGTATGTTCTATCATCAGATAGGGCAATGGGAATCATGTAGTTAGTATCAAAATTTCCAATAAAATCAAGAACAACAACATACTCCTTATTTGAATGTTTTCTAAGACCACGACCCAACTGTTGGATAAATACTATACTTGATTGTGTAGGTCTTAACATTACAATTTGATTAATTTCAATAATATCAACACCCTCATTAAAAATATCAACAGTGAATATATAATCAAGAGTATTATCTATATCATCACTAACAAGTCTATTAATAGCATCTTCACGTTCATCCTGAGTATTATTTCCACTAAGACTTATAGTGTTATATCCACGCATATTAAACATATCTGATAAAACTTTAGCATTATCCACGTTATTACAAAAAACTAATCCCTTTACTCTATTTCCATTAAAACCATAATATTCAATATTTTCAATAATTTCATCAACATATCCTTCTGATAAATAATTATCATCCACAGGATTATTTATTCCAAAATAATGAAAATCACAAAGTATATTTTCTTCTAAAGCCTTTTTTAATCTAATTTCATATATAATATTATGATCAAAAAGATCATAGATATCAAATTCATCACTACGATCTGGAGAACCAGTCATGCCTAAATAGAATTTTGGAGTAAAATAATTCATAATTTCCTGGTAACTTGGTGCTCCTGCATGATGAACTTCATCAATAACAATTATGTCAAATTCATCTTTTTCATATCTAGAATAATACTTTTCTTGACTCATAGTCTGTATGGTACTGAATATAAAGTCTGCATCATAATCCTTAGAAGTACCTGTGAAAAGTCCATAACTTCTATTTTTAAAGACATTCTTATATGAGTTCATTGCTTGTTTAGCTATTTGTTCCCTATGTACTAAGAATAATATTTTTCTAGGATTAATTTCTCTTAGTGCAAATGCTGAGGCATATGTTTTACCAGTACCTGTTGCACTTATAAGTAATCCTCTTGTATGTGTTTTTATAGTTTCTAAAAAGTTATCTATGAATTGTTTTTGCATAGAATTAGGTTTAAATTCATCTTTAATTTCTTTTTTAGGATAATATGTATGTTTATTACTCTCATTATAATATGCTTCATATTCATCAATACATTCATCTATATTTCTTGATTTATTCCAATATTTTATAAATGAATTTGATAAATCAGATACTATTTCATTATTTTCCCTATACTCTGTTAATATATTCCATTCCATATTAACAGTTAATGCCTTCTGTGTTAGATTAGAACTACCTATTAGAATGTTATAGTAATTGGTATTTTTAAAAATATATCCTTTTGGATGAAATCCATAACTATCAGTTACTTGATATAGTCTAACTTCAATATTACTTAAATTATTTAATCTTTTTAAAGCCTTCGGTTGACTAAATGCTAGATAATCTGTTGTTAAGATCTTACCTTTAACATTTTTTTGTTCTAATTCCTTAAGATTTTGTAGTAGTGGTGTAATTCCACTTTCTGTAATGAATGCTACTGCAATATAAAATTCTTCACATTTCTGTAATTCATTTTGAATTGTTGTTAATACTTTAACATTATATTCAGGATTATTTAGAACTAATTTCATATAAATATCTCTTTTATTTTTTTTAATAAAAAAATAATTTTAAATTAATGCATCTACTTGTTTAAAGAATGTTTCATATTTTTCTAGTATTTTCTTTAGTTTTGATGCATTCATTGTTCTTATTTCTATTATTTGTTTATTCTTAGAGAAATCTGTTTCTAATGTTTTTTCATGTTCATTAGAAAATGTGTCTATCATACTTTTTTGTAATTTAATATATGTTTTCTCATTAAGATTATACATTCTATGATGTTTAAATACATCCATTGCATGAACAATCCCCTTTTCCTCATTTTCAACACAGTGTGATAATGAAATTTCTGTATCCATATAATATGGTGTTTCTAATTTATCTGATTGAATTATACACTTTATTATACAGGTTATATGAGCAATATCTGTGTTATTCACAATATAGTTTAAGGTTTCAAATTGTTTTAAATTTATTTTACTAAATAATGTCATATTATATCAAACCAATTAATTAGTCTATAATCTATTATTTGAATAAAATAATTCTTAATATTTACTAAATAAAAAAAAGAAAAAGAGAATAAATTAAAACTCTTTTTTTAAGCTTTAATGTTGGTACTTATATTATATAAACTATCATTATTATTTACTTGTGGTAATGTAAATATTGTATCTACTGTTTTTAAGGGATTTACTTCTGTTACATCAAATGTGTATGTTTTTGATGCTGGTAAGTACTTTGTATCTCCAAG